>NZ_RZRQ01000239.1:0-9242 GCF_003997785.1 Mesorhizobium sp. M7D.F.Ca.US.004.01.2.1
GTAGATGTTCTGGTCGATCTCGAAGAGGTCGGCAAAGACATTGGCCTTTGGGAAAGCCTCGGAAAAGCCCGGCAGGTTCTCCCAGTGGATGGCGCAGCGCTTGTTGGACAACAGGCCGGCGGCGGCGAGGATATGCGCACCGGTGCACAGGCCGCCGACGGCAACGCCGCGATTGTATTCCTCGCGCAGCCAGGCGAAGGCGGACTTGTTCTGGTAGCGCTCGACATTGATGCCGCTGCAGACGATGGCCATGTTCGGCCGGTCGGGGCCTGCCATCTTCTTGCGTTCATCCTCGAGCGAGGTGTTGACCGCGCATTCGACCCCGTTCGAGGCACGCACCGGCTTGCCGTCGATGCTGGCAAGGCGCCAGCAATAGGCCTCGTAGCCAAGCATGCGATTGGCCGAGCGCAGCGGGTCGAGCGCGGTCGCAAAAGCGATCATGGTGAAATCGGGAACAAGGAAGAATACAAACGATCGCTTGATCGGATGCTTTACGGCGTTCAAGGGAACCTCACGCAGCCATGACGCGAACAGGATGTCGCGAATAGCATAGCGACATCAGGAAAAACCATGTCTGTCAATCGGCTACGCCGCTGCGACAAGATTATATTTGCGACATGGGTCGCAAATGGGCAATCGGCGTGCAGCGAACCCTGGAAGTGGCACCAACTGTTCAAGGGACAGGCAACATATGGCCTGCGGGCAGAACAAAAACGCCGCTCTGGCTGGAGCCAGGCGGCGTTGCAGTTTTAAAGCAGCGGCAGGGATACGCTGCTTTGAAATCTTCAGGCGACGAAGCCGAGGCGCGCCGCATTCATGGCGCCGGTCTGGCCGGGCATGGTGTTGGCAAGACGCTGACGCTCGAGAGCGGTGGTCAGGTTCATTTCGCGGCGGGCAAAGAGGCGTGCAAAAAGCTTCATAATCATCTCCATTTGTTGCTCAGACGGGTCGCCTTCGCTTGATGGAGTGGGGCAGCTCGTTTGCTGGCGCTGATATAGGCTTGTGTAAGCAGAAACTAAATCGCAAAAGCGAAGCGCTTGATATGAAATGCGACACCGAATGCGGATAATTTGGGCAAGGTGCCCGAAATTTGCGATTATTTACAAGGCATTAATTGGAAACAGGAGCTGCTATGCGGCTTTCTCATATGCGTCATGCGCTGGCGGCATGGCTCCGAAAATCATTTGAATACAAATAAAACAGAGAAGGCCTGCCGGGCGATTGCGCGGCAGGCCTTCAGGACTTGGTACACACGATCTACTTTGCTCCAGCCCAGGATCCGACGCCACTGCGTGAATTGGTCTTGGTGTCGGAAGCCTCAGGCCAGCCGATATCCTTCTGCAGTTCGATCGGCAGGGAGCGGATGGCGCGTTCGGTCTGGTAGCGGGCGCGGGCCGCGCTGAATTCGGTCGCAATGCGACCAAGGGACGACAGGATAGACATTTCATTCTCCTTTGGCATCTGGCGAGTGCCAGACAGCGCGTTGGTTATGTCAGGTTTGTTTCAGCTTCATTTCGTGTCGATTGCAGGTTTGTGTCGTGGTCGTTTCGTGGCTGCTTGTGGCAGCAACCTGCTTCGATGGAGTTGACTATCCTCCCAATCTGATGTTCAATCAAACGAAATGGAATGATGCTTTGTATCAGAAAAATTGAAGGTCAGTTCCCATGAACGCCCCGCTCAATCATCCACTGCCACTGCTCGATCTCGACGTTTTGCGCACTTTCGTGGCGATTGCCGAGACCGGCAGCTTCACCACCGCCGCCAATGCCGTGTTCCGCACGCCATCGGCCGTCTCCATGCAGATCAAGAAGCTGGAGGACATTCTTGGCCGTTCGGTGTTCGCGCGCGACGCCCGCTCGGTGTCGCTGACCACGGACGGCGAGATGCTGCTCGGCTACGCCCGCCGGCTGCTGTCGATCAACCGCGAGGTGGTGTCGAAGTTCATCATTCCCGAGATTGTCGGTGTGGTGCGGCTTGGTTCGCCGGACGATTACGGCGAGCGCGTGCTGCCGCATGTGCTGAAGCGTTTTGCGCAGTCGCATCCGTCGATCGCCGTCGACGTCACCATCGACCAGAGCAGCAATTTGCGCCGGCGCATGGACGACCGGGCGCTCGACATCACGCTCTTGACCAATTCCTACAAGACCAGTGCGCTTGGCGCCGAGGTGCTGCTGACGGAGCCGATCGTCTGGGCCGGCGCCAAGGGCGGCTGCGCGCATCTGCGCGAGCCTTTGCCGGTATCGCTGTGGGAAGAGGGCTGCGCCTGGCGCGCCGGAGCGCTCGATGCGCTTGGCCGCGAAGGCCGCAATTATCGCATCGCCTATATGAGCGCGCACACGGCCGGCCAGCGCGCTGCGATCATGTCCGATCTCGCGGTGGCGCCGCTGCCGAAGTCGTTCCTCGGCAACGACATGGTCGAACTCTGCCCGAAGGACGGCATGCCCGACATCGGCACCTACAATCTGGCGATGGTGGTGGCGCCGGACGCCAGCGCGCCGGTCAAGGCGGTTGCCGACCACATCCGCGCGACCTTCGAAGTGTTTAGGGAAACCGGCAAGTTCTGATCCGCCAGTAGGGGCCGATCCAGAAGAGAAAGAAAGCGCTACTCCGCCGCTTCGGCGGAGGGCGCTTCGAACCTTGTCCTCATGTCTTGCCTGATCGGGGCCCTGTTCTCGCTGAGAAAAGCAACGATGTGCTGCCGGGCGCGGCGTGCTTCCGGCATGTCGATCAACGGCCAGACGTGGAACATGCCTTCCTCGTGGACGACATCGACCTCGACGCCGGTGGCACGCGCCTTCTCGGCGAAGATCAGATTGTCGGGGGTCAGAAGATCGCGTGAGCCGGTCAACAGCAGCGTTTTCGGCAGCACCGACAGATCACCGTAGACCGGGCTGATGTGCCAGTCGCTGCGGTCGATGCCGGCGCTGTACATCCGGATCGCTTCCAGGCCGCCGGGAATGCCCAGCCACGGGTCGTTGCGTTCGGCCTCGAAGAGTTTTGGGTTCGAAAGCGACATATCGAGACCGGGTGAAATCAGCACATGGCGCGACGGCAGCGGCAAGGCCTCTTCCGCGGCCATCATGGTCAGCACGACGGCCATGTTGCCGCCGGCGGAATCGCCCATGAACACGATGTCTTCGGCCTCCGTCTCGTCGAGCATCTGCCGGTAGACATCGCCGACCATGCCGAACATGGCGTGGAAATCGTGTTCGGGGGCGATGGGATAGATCGGCACGGTGATGCCATAGCCCAGCCGATCCGCCATGTCGGCGATCAGATGCCAATGATAGGGCGTGATTTCAAAGACATAGGCGCCGCCGTGCAGATACAGAATCCGCTTCTGCTCGCCGGTCCTGGGGGCAATTTCGTAGACGGGGAAGCCATCGACCGTATGCATCTCGATGCCGAGACGCTGGTGCAGCGAGGCAGGGGGCTGGTGGTTCTCGGTCTTGCGCGCGGCCGCGATCCAGCGCTGCAGGTTTTCCGGGCTGGCAAACGCCTGCTTGCGGCTGTGCCGCAGGACGAAGGACACGACATGGCTTTTCAAACTTGGCATGCGAATACACGAACTTCGGCCAAAGCCGACTAAGAGAACCCCACTATCTTCGAAGATCGTGCCGCGGCCGAAAATGTCAAGTTTTACGCGATGTCTACACGGTGGTGTGATCCGCGCCGCAGTGGTCAGCGACGCGGCAAAAGTGCGGCACGCAGCCGGTTGCTGGCGGTCGCGGGGGACATGCGAGATCCCCGGCGCATGCCGAGCAATTTGCATTTGTCGGCGAAGGTCATCAGCGCGCGGCGCTCCAGATTGTGTTAATGAGTGCTGCCTTTTCGCTGGATCGCGGTGACACCGGCCAACCAATATCCTTCTGGATCTCCGGCGGCAGGCTGTTCAGCAGGCGCCGCGCCTTGCTGCGGTCATGGGCATTCCTGATGGCCGTGCCATAGCGGCCAAGGCTTTCGAGCATCGACATCTTTTGTCTCCCTTGGAGCGTTGCGGCGGCTGAAAGCGATCTTCTGCCTGCCTTTCGATGCCGGTTAAATGCGCTTGCCATGTATCTGGCCGATTTCACGAAAACAGCGTTTTGGTTTCCGGATCAGGCGATCCGGAAACATTTGCATGCAAACGAAATTGCAGGTTATTGACGCTCCGCGCGATCGCTTCTTGGCCTCGCCCGGTTGACAGCGGGTGGCGGACGTCTGCTATTGTGCACTGCAGCATTTTTGAGGGTGCTAGTAAGGAGGTGCTGGTAAGGAGTATGGCTTGAATGACATTCACAGTATTCAATACCTTCGAGGACTCGCCGCTTCCGCGGTAGTTTGCTTTCATATCAGCGAGCAGTTCAGCGGTCCGTTCGCGGTTGGCGCTGCAGGCGTCGACCTCTTTTTTGTCATCAGCGGTTTCATCATGTGGGTGACCACGGTCGATCACCCCGTTGATCCGCAGCGTTTCATGTGGCGACGGATTGTTCGTATCGTGCCGCTTTATTGGATCGTCACGGTGCTGACCGCGCTGGCAATTTTCGGCAAGCCGCAATTTCTCTTCGGACATATGCTGAGCCCGGCAAATTTTTTCGGCTCGCTGTTGTTTGTTCCGATCATGCAGGATGGGTCACTTCACCCCGTGGTGATCCAGGGCTGGACGCTGTGTTATGAAATGATGTTTTACGTCATTTTCGCCTTGGCGCTCTTGCTCGGCGAGAAGC
The DNA here is from genome assembly GCF_003997785.1 of Mesorhizobium sp. M7D.F.Ca.US.004.01.2.1. Lineage (NCBI taxonomy): Bacteria > Pseudomonadati > Pseudomonadota > Alphaproteobacteria > Hyphomicrobiales > Phyllobacteriaceae > Mesorhizobium > Mesorhizobium sp. M7D.F.Ca.US.004.01.2.1. Next base: position 4,707 of record NZ_RZRQ01000239.1, read on the forward strand.
AGCGTTTTGCCGCGCTGATCGGCGTGCTGACGGCAATGGTCGCATTGAACTTGCTGCTGCTCAGAGGCTATCCCTTTACCTCTCCCCTCATGCTTGAGTTCGCGGCCGGCATTGTCGTCGGGCGGCTGTGGATGGAGGATATCCGGCTCCAGCTTGCGCTGGCGCTGTCGCTGGTTGTCGGCGGATTTCTCCTATTGATGGCGGCCCAGATGCTTGACCCTGAAATGCCTCGTGTCCTGCGTTGGGGTATTCCGGCGACCCTGATCGTTGCCGGAGCGGTTTTTGCCGAGCGTGCCAGACCGTTCAGCCCCATGGCCTTGTTTACATTTTTTGGCAGTGCCTCGTATTCGATCTACATCTGGCATGTGCTGGTGGTTGTCGTGGTGACTGGCATTATGCTGCGGCTGGGGGTTCCGCCAAATTGGCAGCCGGCGCTGATTGCCTTTGTCAGCATTTCGCTTTCCGCGATGCTTTATCTGGTGATTGAAAAGCCGCTGACTGGCTATCTCAACCCGTCACGCGCCAAAAGCATACCGCCAGCCGGTCAGCGGTCCGGCTCGCACCTGCCGTCGAATGAGACAAAGGACTAAGGCGCCTCGGCGAATCCGTTGCGTGCCTTATTCCCGCCCGCGGCGGGCGGCGTGGCCCTCGCGCGATCGCCGGCGCGGGGTGGCGTCGCCGGCAACGCCATCCTCGCTGACCGTCTTGCGCGGCGGCAGTTTCACCGCCGCCGACAGTTTCGGGAACGGATCGACCTTGTTGGGCAGCGCCATGGCGTAGACGAAATGCTCCTGGAATTTCGGTTCCAGGGCGGTCTCGATCTTCTCGATCTTGCTGACCGTGTCCTCGATCTCGCGGCGATAGCCACGATTGAGCAGCGCCATGCGCGCACCGGCACCGGCGGCATTGCCGACCGCCGAAACCTTGTCGAGGTCGCAATCCGGGATCAGGCCCAGCACCATGGCGTATTTCGGATCGATGAAGGAGCCGAAGGCGCCAGCGAAATGGATGCGGTCGACATGCTCGGTGTTCTGCTTTTCCATCAACAGCTTGGTGCCGGCATAAAGTGCCGCCTTAGCGAGCTGGATGGCGCGCACGTCGGTCTGGGTGATGGTGATCTTCGGCCCATCTTCCTTCAATGCGGCGGAGCCTTCCTTCAGCACGTAGGAGAAGGTGCGGCCGTTGGCGGTGACGCGCGGCGAGCGGGCCGAAAGTCCGCCGTCGATGACGCCGTCTTCCGAGATGATGCCGGCGAGATACATCTCGGCCACCACTTCGATGATGCCGGAGCCGCAGATGCCGGTGACGCCGGTTGCCTGCACGCTCTCCAGGAAGCCCGGCTCGTCGGACCACAGCTCAGAGCCGATGACGCGGTATTTCGGCTCCAGCGTATCGGGATCGATGCGCACGCGCTCGATGGCGCCGGGTGCTGCGCGCTGGCCGCCGGAGATTTCGGCACCCTCGAAGGCAGGGCCGGTGGGCGAGGAGGCCGCAACCACCCGCTGGCGATTGCCGAGTACGATCTCGGCATTGGTGCCGACGTCGACGATCAGCATCATCTCGTCCTGGCGATGCGGGCCTTCCGACAGCGTCACCGCCGCCGCGTCGGCGCCGACATGGCCGGCAATGCAAGGCAGCATATAGAGCCTGGCGCCCTGGTTGAGCTTCAGGCCGATGTCGGAGGCCTTGATGTGCACCGCGCCCGAGACGGCCAGTGCGAAAGGGGCGCCGCCAAGCTCGGTCGGATCGATGCCGAGGAACAGATGGTGCATGATCGGATTGCCGACGAAGACGGAATCCAGGATGTCGTTGCGCTGGACATTGCCTTCGGCGCAGACTTTGTCGACGAGACCCGAGATGGCCTCGCGCACGGCCACCGTCATGCCTTCGCGGCCATCCGGATTCATCATCACATAGGAGACGCGGCTCATCAGATCCTCGCCGAAGCGGATCTGCGGGTTCGACGTGCCCGACGAGGCGGCGACGCGGCCCGACAGCAGCGACACCAGATGCATGGCGATGGTTGTCGAGCCGATATCGCAGGCCAGCCCATAGGCTTCGTTCTTGAGGCCGGGCCAAAGTGCTACGACGCGCGCGGTCTCGCTGTCGGCATCCTTGTAGATGGCGGCGGTCGCGGTCCAGTTGCCCTTGCGCAGGATGCCTTGCACCTGCGGCAGCAGATAGAAATCGAAATCGAGGCTTTTCAGACCCCAGTCGTGCATCAGCGCGATCTTCAGGCGGTCGAGATCGCCGAGCGGCTTGTGCATGTCGGGCTCTTCGATCTCGACATAGCACATGCGGATCGCTGAATCGCGGGCGATGACCCTGGTGTCGGCATCCTTGCGGATGGTCTGCGCGTTGATGACGGTGTCCTGCGGTACGTCGATGACGAGGTCGCCGAGGATCTGCGCCGAGCAGGAGAGGCGGCGCCGTTCGGGCAGGCCGCGGACGCGCTCATAGCGCTCTTCCTTGGCGCCCTTGGGCGTGATGTGGTCGTTGGAGGAAACGATCTTGTGCTTGGCGAAATTGCCTTCCTGCACCTCGATCTGGCAGCGCCCGCAGGTGGCGCGTCCGCCGCAGACGCTTTCGACATAGACGCCAAGCTGGCGCGCGGCATCGAGCACCGGGGTGCCGACAGGAAACCGCCCGCGCTTGCCCGACGGCATGAACAGCACGAGCGGGTCGGTGATGTTTGCAGGTGAATTCACGATTGCGCGCTTATCCTCGGCCCATCCGGGCTTCACGGCCGCCACGGCGGCGGCCGCCATTGCTGGCGCCGTCGCCCGGCGCGTTGACCTGCGTCGGGGCGGCGACCGCCTGGCCGCCTTCGGCCGGCTTGTAGTCCTTGTAGGTGCGAATCCAGTTGGTGCAGTTCTCGTCGGTGCCGTTCAGCACATTGGCGCCGCGCACGGCTTCCATTTCCTGCGGACGCACCGGGTTCATGATGGCTGATGTCATGCCGGCGCCGATCACCATCGGGATGAAGGCGGCGTTGATGCCGTGGCGATGCGGCAGGCCGAACGAGATGTTGGACAGGCCGCAGGTGGTGTTGACCTTGAGCTCCTCGCGCAGGCGGCGCAGCAGCGCGAACACCTGGCAGCCGGCGTCGCCCAGCGCGCCGATCGGCATCACCAGCGGGTCGACGACGACGTCATGCGCCGGAATGCCGAAATCGGCGCAGCGCTGCACGATCTTCTTGGCGACGGCGAAGCGCACGTCCGGGTCCATCGAAATGCCGGTCTCGTCGTTGGAGATGGCGACGACAGGCACGTTGTACTTCTTGACCAGCGGCAGGATGGCTTCGAGCTTTTCTTCCTCGCCGGTGACGGAGTTGACCAGCGGGCGACCCTTGGCGACCTTGAGAGCCGCTTCGATCGCGGCGGTGACCGAGCTGTCGATCGACAGCGGCAGGTCGACCAGACCCTGCACGATCTCCAGTGTCTGCACCAAAAGGCCGGGTTCGGTCTCGTTCGGGTTGACCGAGGTGACGCCGGCATTGACGTCGAGCATGGTGGCGCCACAGGCTGCCTGCTCGAGCGCGTCCCGGATCACGGTCTCGAAATTGCCGGCGATCATCTCGGCGGCCAGCTTCTTGCGGCCGGTCGGATTGATGCGTTCTCCGATCACGCAGAACGGCTGGTCGAAGCCGATGATGATTTCTCGTGTCGCCGAGGCGACGATGGTACGGGTCATGAAGTCTCTCCGCCGTGATATAAAGATTTCTTTATATCGTTGTCTGTTTTCATTCAAGCGAATGGGTGGCCGTCCGCGCCGTCAGTGCGCGGTCTTCACCATGTCCACCTGCGTTTCGGTAATATCGTCGTGCAGTATGTGCTCGAGCCTATCGGCGACCATCTGGTCGTCGCGACGGATCTCGCGTTTCCATGGCTGGCGGCCCTTCAGCACGCCCGATTCATCGACGATCTCGGCGACATATTCCTCCTGCCGATAGGCCATCACGTGGACGCCGGAAACGCCTGATATTTCCTTCACCTCGTTGATGATGTCGATGCAGAGCTGCTTGCCTTCCTTCTTCTGGTCCTGCGCGCCTTCCAGCCGCTTGATGACCGAATCGGGAATATGGATGCCCGGCACGTTTGAGCGGATCCACTTGGCCGTCTTGGCCGAGGCGAGGGGGCCGACGCCAACCAGGATGAAGCATTTTTCGGTGTAGCCGAGGTCGCGCACCTTTTGCATGTAGGTGCGGAACATCGGCACGTCGAAGCAATACTGGCTCTGCACGAATTGCGCGCCGGAGGCGATCTTCTTGCCCAGCCGATGCGGACGAAAGTCGATCGGCGGCGCGAAAGGATTGATCGCAGCACCGAGGAACAGCTGCGGCGGCGTCGTCAGCTTGCGGCCGGACAGGAACTTGCCGTTGTCGCGCATGATACGGCAGGTTTCCAACAGCGACATGCAGTCGAGGTCGAACACCGGCTTGGCGCCGGGTTGGTCACCGGCCTGCACGCCGTCGCCCGTGAGGCACAGCATGTTGGCGACGCCCATCGCGGCCCCGCCCAGCACGTCGCCCTGGAT
>NZ_RZRQ01000023.1:0-35095 GCF_003997785.1 Mesorhizobium sp. M7D.F.Ca.US.004.01.2.1
GCTTCCTGCTTGGGCTGGAGCTTGGCTGGGGCGTCGCCGGCGTCGCCTGGGCGACCGTCACTGGTGAGTTCCTTGCCATGCTGCTCGGCCTGGCGATCGTGATCCGCCGGTTCCGCGCGGCGCCGCCTTTGCCGCGCCATCGCCTGCTCGACATGGCCGCCTTCCTGCGCATGCTGTCGCTCAACCGCGACATCATGATCCGCTCGTTCTCACTGCTCGCCGCTTTTGCGCTGTTCACCCGCCAGGGCGCCCAGTTCGGCACGGTGACGCTGGCCGCCAACGCCGTGCTGATGAACTTCTTTCTCGTCGCCGGCTATTTCCTCGATGGCTTCGCCACCGCCGCCGAACAGCTGGCGGGCCGTGCCGTCGGCGCGCGTGCCGCCGCACCGTTCCGGCAGGCCGTGCGGCTGACCCTGTTCTGGGGCTTTGGCTTGGCCGGGGCTGCAACTCTGGTGCTGCTGTTTGGCGGCGCCAATCTGATTGCTCTTGTGACGACGTCGCAGGAAGTCCGTGCAGTGGCCGACACCTACCTACCGTGGGCGGCGTTCACCGCGCTGAGCGGTGTGCTGGCGTTCCAGATGGATGGCGTCTTCATCGGCGCGACCTGGTCGCGCGACATGCGCAACATGATGCTTTTGTCGTTTCTCGCCTTCAGCGCCGCGCTGCTCACTTTGGCGCCCGCTTTCGGCAACAATGGTCTGTGGGCGGCGCTGCACGTCTTCCTGCTGGTGCGAGGCTTCAGCCTGCTCACCATTCTGCGGTTGCGGATGCAAACGGCGTTCAGCTGAGCGGCCTCATTGCCCATCGATCGAGATGGCTGTCGCGCAACTCGCGAATGGATCTGAGCCGTTCCGTGCCGGCAAAGCGTGCCATCGCGGCGACAATCCGGCCCGGCAGCGCAGGCCCGGCATAGATCATGCCGGTGTAGAGCTGCACCAGATCGGCGCCGGCACGGATCTTGTCCAGCGCGGCCTCGGCAGAATCGACGCCACCGACGCCGATGATGGCGCGGTCTGGGCCAAGCAGCTTGCGCATCTTCGCCAGCACGATGGTCGAGCGTTCGAACAAGGGTTTGCCCGAGAGTCCGCCGGTTTCGCGCGCGGTGTCGCCGCTGCGCAGTGCCGGTCGGGAGATGGTGGTGTTGGAGACGATGACGCCGTCGATCCGCTTCTCGGTGACCTCTGCGGCGATGTCCTCCAGCTCTGCCTCGACCAGATCCGGCGCGATCTTGAGGAAGACCGGCGGCTGGGCTGTTGCCGTGGCGCGCGCGGCCATGACACGCGACAAAAGTTCGCCAAGCTGCTCGCGCGCCTGCATGTTGCGCAGGCCCGGCGTGTTGGGCGAGGAGATGTTGACGGTGAGATAGCTGGCGTATTGCGCAAACCGGGCGACACCGCGCTCGTAGTCGCCGATGCGGTCGCTGCTGTCCTTGTTGGCGCCGATGTTGACGCCGACGATGCCGCCACGCCCCTTGCGTGCGGCAAGGCGCTTTTCGGCCGCTGCATGGCCTTCATTGTTGAAGCCCAACCGGTTGATCACCGCTTCGTCCGCCGTCAGCCGGAAAATGCGCGGCTTCGGATTGCCGGCCTGCGGCAGCGGCGTGATCGTGCCGACCTCGGCAAAGCCGAAACCCAGGCCAAGCAGCGCGTCGGGCACCTCGGCGTTCTTATCGTAGCCCGCAGCCATGCCGAGCGGATTCGGAAACTCGAGGCCGCGGACCGTCAGCTTCAGCCGCGCGTCGAGCGTCGTCCGCGCGCCGACCGGCAGGCCGCATCGCAACGCCGCGATCGACATGCCATGCGCGGTTTCCGGGTCGAAGGTGAACAGCAGCTTCTGGCCAAGCCGGTCGAGCACGCTCATTGCCCCTCCAGTGCCGGGAACTGATGCACACCATCGGCGCCAAGCGGCAGTTGTCGGACCCACAGCACGGCCTTTAGATCGAGCGGACCATAAAGATGCGGAAACAGTGCGCCGCCGCGCGAGACTTCGTATTTCAGCGCCGCGCCCAGGCTGGTCCCGTCGATGGCCACCAGCAGCAGGTCGGTCCGGCCCGCAAAGTGCTTTGCCGCGGTTTCCTTGACCTGCGCCGCGGTGGAGAAATGGATGAAGCCGTCTGCGACATCGATTGGCGCGCCGGTGAAGCGGCCATGTGTTTCGGCCTCGCGCCAAGGCGCTTGCGGGGTTATCTTGTAGATAATCTGAGACATGGTTGCGCTATAGTCCGAACCAGCCACGTGGGAAAGGCCACGCCAAGGGTCTTCCCCATTTCCGGCGCAAACATGCGATATTTCAGGCCTTGGCCATGGAGGACAACATGCGTCTGCAGCACATCTTGATCCCCGCCGCGCTCGTTTCGCTGGTCGCGGCTTCAGCTTATTCGGAAGAAACCGACCGCTACCGGCTGGAAAAGTCTGATAACGGCTATGTCCGTATGGATACGCAGACCGGCGCCATGTCGATCTGCGAGGAACGCTCCGGCCAGCTTGTCTGCAAGATGGCGGCCGACGAACGCGCTGCTTTCCAGGACGAGGTCGACCGCTTGCAGACCTCTATGAAGGCGATGGACGAGCGCGTCACCAAGCTCGAGAATTCGCTCTCCGCCCGCCTCGAATCGAAACTGCCGAGCGAGGAGGATTTCAACAAGACGATGAGCTACATGGAACGCTTCCTGCGCGGCTTCATGGGCATCGTCAAGGATATGGACAAGGACAACGGCGCCCAGCTCAATTCGCAGAAGACCTGAGCGTCCAAAGCAGGGAAAACGCGGCGCGCTGGCTTTGCCGCTTGAAAACAGCGCGCAGCCCCTCATAATCGTCCAACTGATCCCGAAAAAAGCAAAAATTATCGGGGGATTCGGGGAGGGACATTTGCCGGCCGGCTATTCTTTCGTCATCGCCGACGATCACCCGCTGTTTCGTGGTGCGCTGCGCGAAGCGCTTGCCGGCATCGGCAATGTCGCAGCCATCCACGAAGCCGGCGATTTCGAGAGCGCCAAGGCGCTGGTCGTGGCCAACGAGGATGTCGATCTGGTGCTGCTCGACCTGTCGATGCCGGGCGCCAGCGGCCTCTCCGGCCTGATCGCGCTGCGTGGCATCCATCCGACGGTGCCGCTGATCGTGGTGTCGGCGCGTGACGATCCGGCGACCATCAGGCGGGCGCTCGATCTCGGCGCATCCGGCTTCATCTCCAAATCGGCCAGCATGGAAGAGATCCGCGGCGCCGTGCAATCGGTGCTTGCCGGTGACATCGCCGCGCCCGTCGGCGTCGATCTTGGCGTCGAGCGTGATCCCGAAATATCCGACCTGATCAAGCGGCTGCAGGCCCTGACGCCGCAGCAGACCCGGGTGCTCGGCATGCTGGCCGAGGGCCTGCTCAACAAGCAGATCGCCTATGAACTCGGCGTCTCCGAGGCCACCATCAAGGCGCATGTCTCCGCCATCCTGCAGAAGCTCGGCGTCGACAGCCGCACCCAGGCGGTGATCCTCCTGTCCAAGATCGGCAGCGACCCGCTGCAGCCGACGAGCTAACCTATTCGGCGGCCGATGCCAGCGGCCTGACCCTGGCCATCATCGAGCGCAACACGGCCGGCTTCAGCGGCTTGTTGATCACCGCAATCTCGAGGCCGCCCGCGGCCGTGCGCACCTCGTTGGAGCGGTCCGCGGTGACCAGCACGGCCGGCAGGTTGTCGCCGTGGATCGCGCGCAGCCTGACGATGATATCGAGACCGGTTTCGCCGTCGAGATGGTAGTCGGCAAGGACGATGTCCGGGCGGTGCATCGCGGCTCCGTCCAGATCCCTTGAGCCGGACACTGTATCGACGTTGCACCCCCAGCCTTCGAGCAGCAGCCGCATACCTTCGAGGATGCGGGCATCGTTGTCGATGCAGAGCACGTGCAGCCCAGCCAGCGAAGCTGTCGCACGCGCAGGGGCTCTGGTCTCGATCTCGCGTCGCGGCTCCTGCACGGCCGCCACAGGCAGGATGACGGAAAAGCGCGTGCCCTTGCCCGGATTGGAAAAGATCCGGATCTCCAGGCGCAACACCCGGGCGATGCGGTCGACGATGGAGAGGCCGAGGCCGAGGCCCTCGGCCTCGCGCGCGCCTTCGTCCAGCCGGGTGAATTCGTGAAAGACGGTGTTCAGCTTGTCGCCGGCGATGCCGATGCCGGTGTCGATCACCTGGATTTCGGCCAGTTCGCCGCGCCGCCTGACGCCGACCAGCACACGGCCGTGGCGCGTGTATTTAATGGCGTTGGAGACCAGGTTCTGGATCAGGCGCCGCAACAGGTTGCGATCCGTCGTCACGGTCAGCGATGACGGCATGATCGTCAGCTCGAGCTTCTTTTCGGCGGCGAGCGGCCGGAAGTCGTTGCCGATCTGGCGCAGCAATCCATCGAGGTTGAAGGCGGTATCGTCCGGCTTCATCGCACCGGCGTCGAGGCGGGAGATGTCGAGCACGGCGCCGAGAATGGTCTCGACCGATTCCAGCGAGGATTCGATGTTGACCGCTGCCTTGCCGGTCGGCCCCTTGCCGGCCTTCTCGATCAGCGACGAGCAATAGAGCCGGGCGGCGTTCAGCGGCTGCAGGATGTCGTGGCCGGCGGCGGCGAGGAAGCGGGTCTTGCCGAGATTGGCCTCCTCGGCCAGCATCTGCGCCTGCGCCAGCTCTTCGTTGACGCGGGTCAGCTCGATGGTGCGGGTCTTGACGCGCTGCTCCAGCGATTCATTGGCGCGTTTCAGCGCCAGATCCTGCTCGACGCGTCCGGAAATGTCGGCATAGGTGGCGACGATGCCGCCGTCCGGCATCGGGTTGGACCGCAGCTCCAGGATGCGGCCCGAGGTTTTCAGCTCCATCTGCCATGGGCTGACGAAGCTGGTCAGCCGGTTGAGCATGGCCACGCGCTGCTCCGCCGGAATGTCGCCGCGCTCCGAGAGATGGCGCAGGATGCTGTCGAGCGAGACGCCGACCTGGCCCATCTCGTCGGGCAGGTCGAACAGGGCCCGGTACTGGCGGTTCCAGCAGATCAGGCGGAAGTCGCGGTCGAAGACGGTGATGCCTCGCTCCATCTGGTCGAGCGCGATCTGCAGCAGGTCGCGATTGTGCTGCAGCGCCTCGGTGGCGTCATCGAGTAAGCGGAAGGCATCCCTGGATTCGCGGTCGTGGCGCCGAAACAGCAGCGACAAGATCAGCCGCGCCGAAGACGAACCGACGGCGCTGGCCAGCAATTGTTCGGAAAATCGGATGACGTCCATGCTCGCCTGCTCGTTGCCGTGCAGCGAGGTTCCGTTGGTCTTTTCGAACGACTGGAAGGAGCGCTCGGTGCGCTCGACACCGAGATAGCGCCCGATCGTGTCCTTGAGGTCGTTGACGGTGATGGCGGTGCGGAAGCGGCGCAGGCTTGGCATCGGGCCGGCATCGCGTGGCACGAAGATCGACGCCTGAATGCGCTCCAGCGGCACCGATGCGCGCGAGAGGGAACCGAGCACAAAGAACACCGCGTTGACCGACAGGCTCCACAACACGCCGTGGTTCAGCGGTTCGGCGACGGTGCCGAACAGGGCCTGCGGCCGCAACGCCTCGAAGCCGAACAGCCCGTGCGCGATGATTTCGGTGTCAGGTCCGGCAAGCGATGGAAACAGCAGCGTGTAGCCCCAGACGAGGATGCCGGCGACCATGCCGAGTGCTGCACCCCGGCCATTGGCGCCGCGCCAGATCAGGCCGCCGATCAGCGCCGGCGCGAACTGTGCTATTGCCGCGAACGACATCAGGCCGATCGACGACAGGCGCGCGCTGTTGGTGCTCTCGCGGTAATAGAGGAAGGCGATGAACAGCAGGATGAAGATCGCTCCGCGCCGCACATTGAGGATGAGCGTCGACCAGTCTTCGGTCTCGGAGGTCGAGGTCTTGAGCAGGCGGCGCACGAACAGCGGAATGATGAGGTCGTTGGAGATCATGATCGACAGCGCCACGCTCTCGACGATCACCATCGCCGTCGCCGCCGACAGCCCGCCGATGAAGGCCGCCATGGCCAGCACGTCATGGCCGCTGAACAAGGGCAGCGACAGCACATAGAGATCGCTGCTGGTTCCGGTGCCGACCAGCGACAAGCCGGCAAAGGCGATCGGCAGCACGAACAGATTGATCGCTACGAGGTAGAGCGGAAACACCCATGTTGCGGTGCGCAGTTCGGCCTCGCCGCGGTTCTCGACGATGGTGACGTAGAACTGGCGCGGCAGCATGATGATGGCAAAGCCGCTCAGGCAAGTCAGCACCAGCCAGGTGGCGAGCGAGGTGTTGTAGCTCATCGCCTGCCGAACCTGTGCATTCTGGGCGAGCTTGTCTAACATGTCGCCCGGGCCGCCGAAGATCAGGAAGGTGACCATCAAGCCGATGGCCAGGAAGGCGGCAAGCTTGACCACGGTTTCGACGGCCACCGCCAGCATCAGCCCGTCCTGGTGTTCGGTGGCGTCGGCGTGGCGCGTGCCGAACAGCACCGCAAACAGCGCCAGCAGCATGGCGACGACCAGCGAGATGTCGCTGACGAAGGGATCGAAGGAGGGCGGCGATCCCGTATAGTGCTCGACCATCAGGCTGACCGAACCGGAGATCGCCTTCAACTGCAGCGCGATATAGGGCACCGCGCCGATGGTCGCGATCAGCGTGGCGATCGCCGCGACGGTAAAACTCTTGCCATAGCGGGCGCCGAGGAAGTCGGCGATCGAGGTGATCTTCTCCGTCTTGGCCAACCGCACGATGCGGTTGAGCAGCGGAAAGCCGAACACGAAGACCAGCACCGGGCCGGTATAGATGCCGAGGAATTCGAGGCCGCGTTCGGAAGAGAGGCCGACCGAGCCGAAGAAGGTCCAGGACGTGCAGTAGATCGCAAGACTGAGCGCGTAGATGAAGGGACGGGCCCGACTCGGCCCTGAAATGGCCGAGCGGCGGTCGCCTAGGCTGGCGATGGCGAACAGCAGCGTCACATAGGCGATCGCGATGATGACGATGAACAAGCCCTGCACGCCGGCAATATCCTCCCTGTGCCGAATTTCAACCCGGCTTGCCCAGACGCAATCACAGCTTGGCTTCCGAGTCCATCACGGCTTTGGGCGCATGAAGACCGCGATTTCTGATGCATGTCGCCCAAAAGCGCGCAGCGGTTTTGGGGCAACGACATGCACAAAAACAAAACACCCAAAGCGCGGCGCGTGGATCCGTTTCAACGCGACGCGCTTTGGAGACTACCGCCAGGTAAGGAGAAACCGGTTGCTTTCTCCTTTTTGCCGATGTTGCAACCGCAGGTTTTTGTTATGTTGCCTCAGGTCGATGCCCGCAAGGACGGAAGCGGCAGCTCGGCCGGTCATGACAAGGAGGGTCGAATGCTGAAAGAATTCCAGGAATTCATTTCCAAGGGCAATGTGATGGACCTTGCGGTCGGCGTCATCATCGGCGCGGCCTTCGGCAAGATCGTCGATTCCCTTGTCAATGACATCATCATGCCGATCGTCGGCGCGATTTTCGGCGGCTTGGACTTCAACAACTATTTCCTGGGGCTCTCCTCGGCCGTCAATGCCACCTCGCTGGCGGACGCCAAAAAGCAAGGCGCTGTTTTCGCGTATGGCAGTTTCATCACTGTCGCGTTGAACTTCCTTATCCTCGCTTTCATCATCTTTCTGATGGTCAAGGCCGTGAACAACATGCGCAAGCGGCTTGAACGCGAGAAGCCCGCAGCACCGGCCGCGCCGCCGCCCGCCGACGTCGCGCTGCTCACCGAAATTCGCGACTTGCTCGCCAAAAGATAATCAGCAAAGCATTGCTGGACCAAAACCCCGGTCGTTCGCGGCTGGGGTTTTCTGTTTTCGCATCTGGTAAGGAGCGCTGATAAACGCCCGAGATCGGAACGGACCCGCCCATGACTTTGATCGACAGCTTGCGCACGGAGGCCCGCGCCGCACCCGAAAGCGGCATTGTCGCCGTCGTCAATTACGGCCGCCTGCGCGAAGGCATGATCCCGCTCTGGGCCGGCGAGGGCGACTTGCCGACGCCTTCGTTCATCACCGATGCCGCGTCGAAGGCGCTGGCCGGCGGCGAGACGTTCTACACCTGGCAAAAGGGCATCCCAGATCTCAGGCAGGCGCTTTCCCGCTACTATGCCAGGCATTTCGGTAAGACCTTCCCTGAGGAGCAATTCATCGTCACCGGGTCCGGCATGCATGCCATCCAGCTGGCGCTCGACGCGCTCGCCGGTGCCGGCGACGAGGTCATCTATCTGTCGCCGGCCTGGCCGAATTTCGATGCCGCAGCAGGGATATCGGGCGCCGTTCCGGTGGCGGTCACGCTCGATCATTCCGGCAATGGCTGGTCCTGCGACGTCGAGAAGATTGCGGCGGCGATCACGCCGCGCACAAAAGCGCTGTTCATCAACACGCCGTCGAACCCGACCGGCTGGACCGCCGATCACGAGACCTTGCAGGCGATCCTCGATCTTGCGCGCACGAAGAACCTCTGGATCATCGCCGACGAAATCTATTCGCTGTTCCACTACAGCCACGGCCGTGCGCCGTCCTTCCTCGACATCGCCACGGCGGAAGACCGCATCCTGTTCGTCAACAGTTTTTCCAAGAACTGGGCGATGACCGGCTGGCGCGTCGGCTGGATCAAGACACATCCCGCCTTGCAGCAGGTGTTCGAGAACCTGATCCAGTATTCCAACTCCGGCGTCGCCCAGTTCATGCAGCGCGGTGCGGTTGCAGCCCTTGATGAGGGTGATGCCTTCGTTGCCGAACAGGTGGAGCGGGCGCGCAAGGCACGCGATCTGGTCTGCGGCATTCTCGGCGACACAGGCCGCGCCCGGTTCACCGTACCGCAAGGCGCGTTCTATCTGTTCTTCACGGTCGACGGCATCACCGATTCACGCACTGCCGCTTTCGACATCGTCGACAAGGCCAATGTCGGCCTGGCGCCCGGCACCGCCTTCGGTCCCGGCGGCGAAGCCTTCCTCAGACTGTGCTTCCACCGCCGCCTCGATCAGATCGAGGAAGCCGCGCACCGGCTGGCAAAGTGGATGAAGACTATTTGATGCCCTGAGGCCGGATTGAAAATCGCTCCGGCGAGTCAGCTGGCGTGGGTTTCGAGAACCGGAGCGCAGCGGACATTCAGGTCCGTGAGCACCGGAAGCGCAGAAACCTGCGTCAGATGGCCGTCGGAGTAGAGTTTCAAACGGGCTTCAGCCGCCTGACTTGGGCACCAGCAGGGGAATGATCCGGTCGCTCTTGGCCACCGATGGCCGACCGGCGGAGCCATAGGGAATGCCGAGTGCATCCCAGGTCTCGACCAGCGCGTCCTGCAACTCGGCGATCAGCGCATCGGAGTGGAACGGCGTCGGCGTGATGCGCAGCCGCTCCGTACCGCGCGGCACGGTCGGGTAGTTGATCGGCTGGATGTAGATGCCGTGCACGCCGAGCAGGCGGTCGCTGGCCATCTTGCAGGCCTCCGGATCGCCGACCAGCAGCGGCACGATGTGCGTTGGCGAGTCCATCACAGGCAGGCCGGCGGCCGAAAGGATCTGCTTGGTTCGTGTCGCCTGCTGATGCTGTGCATCGCGCTCGGCCTGCGAGCGTTTGAGGTGGCGGATCGAGGCGGTGGTGGCGGCGGCGATCGCCGGCGGCAGCGCCGTGGTGAAGATGAAGCCCGGCGCATAGGAGCGCACCGCGTCGATCACCGCGCTTGTGCCGGTGATGTACCCGCCCAGCGTGCCGAACGCCTTGGCCAGGGTGCCCTGGATTATATCGATCCGGTCGGCCAGTCCCTCGCGCTCGGTGATGCCGCCGCCGCGCGGTCCGTACATGCCGACGGCATGGACCTCGTCGATATAGGTCATGGCGTTGTAGCGCTCGGCGAGCTCGACGATCTGCTTTATCGGTGCGATGTCGCCATCCATCGAATAGACGCTCTCGAAGACGATCAGCTTGGCGCGTTCGCGGCCCGCCGCCTGCAGCAGGCTTTCCAGATGCGCGACATCATTGTGGCGGAAGATCTTCTTTTCCGCACCGGAGCGCCGCACGCCTTCGATCATCGAGGCGTGGTTCAACTCGTCCGAGATGATCAGGCAGTTGGGCAAAAGCCGCGCGATGGTCGAAATCGAGGCTTCATTGGAGACAAAGCCGGAGGTGAAAACGAGTGCGGCTTCCTTGTCGTGCAGGTCGGCAAGCTCCACTTCGAGCTCGACCAGCGGGTTGCTGGTGCCCGAAATGTTGCGGGTGCCACCGGCGCCCGACCCCATTTTGCCGGCCGCGTTCTGGAACGCGGCGATGACGTCGGGATGCTGGCCCATGCCGAGATAGTCGTTGGAGCACCAGACGGTGATTTCCTCGGCGCGGCCATTGGAACGCCAGATGGCGCGCGGAAACTTGCCCGCGATGCGCTCAAGGTCGGCGAAAACGCGATAGCGACGCTCTGCATGGAGCTGGTCGATCGCTTCCTCGAAGAACCGCTGATAGTTCATGTCGACTTTCCCAATTTTGCGCGGGATCATAATCATTGCCCTATTGGTCGTCCACCGGGCCTTTTTGGTCAAAATGCCACGCCCCGGACCTGTTCCTAACGACCACGGATCGTGGCCTATTCCCTTGATGTGGATCAATTTTGTTTCAGGACGATGCCACATGCCGACAATGCCGGTTACCACGAGTTCTAATGGCCAGGCGGCAGGCTTTCCAGTAAGGCGGGGGTTGAGACAGTTTCCGATAAATCTTGAGATGCGAGGTCACGGATGACGGTTTTGGTAACAGGCGGCGCCGGTTATATCGGCAGCCACATGGTCTGGGAACTGCTGGATGCCGGCGAGAGCGTGGTCGTTCTCGACCGTCTTTCCACCGGTTTCGAATGGGCGGTGGCGCCGGAGGCAAAGCTGGTGGTTGGCGATGTCGCCGACAGGGAATTGGTCGGTTCGATCATCAGGGACAATCATGTCGATGCGATCATCCACTTCGCCGGCTCGATCGTGGTCCCGGAATCGGTTGCCGACCCGCTCAGTTATTATGAGAACAACACCAGCAAGACGCGCACGCTGATCGAGACCGCGGTCCGAGAGGGCGTGCCCAATTTCATCTTTTCCTCGACCGCTGCCGTCTATGGCGGCGCCGGACTGGAGCCGGTGCGCGAGGATGCTCGCCTGGCGCCGGAATCGCCCTATGGCCTGTCCAAGCTGATGAGCGAATGGATGCTGCGCGATGCGGCGATCGCGCACCCCTTGCGCTACACGGCGCTGCGCTATTTCAACGTCGCCGGCGCCGATCCCAGGGGCCGTACCGGCCAGTCGACGCCGGGCGCCACCCATCTGATCAAGGTTGCCTGCGAAACCGCACTCGGCAAGCGGCCGTTCATGCAGGTGTTCGGCACCGACTATCCGACGCCGGACGGCACCTGCATGCGCGACTATATCCATGTCAGCGATCTGGCGGCGGCGCATCGCCTGGCCCTGCAGCGGCTGCGCGCCGGGGGCGCGAGCCTGGTCGCCAATTGCGGCTACAGCCATGGCTATTCGGTGCTCGAGGTCATCGACAGCGTGCGGCGTGCCTTCGGCCATGATTTCGAGGTGAAGATGGGCGATCGCCGCCCCGGCGACGCCGCCGCGGTGGTTGCCAATTCGGATCTCGCCCGCGCCGAACTCGGCTGGACCCCGCAGCGCGACGATCTCGACCAGATCGTTGCCGACGCGCTCGCCTGGGAGCGCATCCTGACCGGCAAGAACTCCGCGCGCGGCTGAGCCGGGTTCTCCCAGGGGCTCGCAAGGCACGTGGCGAAGCGCTATTGAAGGCATTCGCGGCACGGCGTGGAGGCGCTGCGCCGCGAAGAGCTTTTGGGGGGATGGCATGAAGATAACGGTGCTCGGGGCCGGTGTCGTCGGTACGGCAGCCGCCTATTATCTGGCCAGCGACGGCCACGAGGTCACCGTGATCGAGCGCCATGCGGCGCCGGCGCGCGGCACCAGCCAGTCGAACGCCGGCCTGGTCTCGCCGGGCGATGCCACCGCCTGGGCTTCGCCGGCGGCGCTGAAGACCTTCCTGCGCGCGCTCTACAACCATGATCTCGGCATCAAGGTGCGGCTGCGCTTCGATCCCTACTTCCTCGCCTGGAGCCTGCGCTTC
This sequence comes from Mesorhizobium sp. M7D.F.Ca.US.004.01.2.1, assembly GCF_003997785.1. Taxonomy (NCBI): domain Bacteria; kingdom Pseudomonadati; phylum Pseudomonadota; class Alphaproteobacteria; order Hyphomicrobiales; family Phyllobacteriaceae; genus Mesorhizobium; species Mesorhizobium sp. M7D.F.Ca.US.004.01.2.1. The sequence goes on from NZ_RZRQ01000023.1 coordinate 12,145, forward strand.
CTGCGCCAATGCACGAAAGAGCGCCTGCGTGCCAACAGCCGGGTCAAGCTGCGCCTGGCGCTCTATTCGCGCGACTGTATCAACGCCATCTCCGCCGATACCGGCATTCACTATGACGAGCGCAAGAAGGGCATCCTCTATTTCTTCCGCTCGCAGCACAGTCTCGACACCGGCACCGACAACTATCGCTATCTGGCCGAGCATGGCCTGCCGATCGAGATCGTCGGCCGCGACCGGCTGATCGAGCTCGAGCCGGGTCTTGCCGGAGTGAAGGAAAAGATCGCCGGCGGCGTCTATTCGCCGATCGACCAGACCGGCGATTCCCGGCAGTTCGTGGAAAAGCTCGCCGCCCACGCGGCCGGGAAACTCGGCGTGACGTTTCTCTACGGCACGACGGTCGAGGGCCTCGACATCGAGGGTGACCGGGTGCGCGCGGTGATGACCTCGGCCGGACCGGTTCTCGGCGATGCCGTGGTCATGTCGATGGGGCCGGAAAGCGGCCTGCTCGGGCGCCGCTACGGCATCGACCTGCCTATCTACCCGGTGAAGGGTTATACCGCGACGATTCCGCTTGAGGACGAAAGCAAGGGCCCGACCATGGGCGGCGCCGACGAGGATCAGTTGATTGCCTATTCCAGGCTTGGCAACCGGCTGCGGCTCGCTTCGACCGCCGAATTCACCGGTTTCGACCGTACCTTCCGGCCGAGCGATTTCGCCGCCATGTTCAGGACCGGCAAGGACCTGTTCCCCGGCGCCTTCGACGAGAACAAGGCCGAGCTGTGGGCGGGCCTGCGGCCGATGATGCCGAACTCGGTGCCGGTCATTGGCAAGGCGCGTTTCAGCAACCTTTATCTCAACACCGGCCACGGCCATGTCGGCTGGACCATGGCCTGCGGCTCCGGCAAATTCCTCGCCGACCTCGTCGCCTGCCGCAAGCCGGAGATCGACCCGCAAGGGCTGGTCTACGGGGGCTAGAGATGTCGGGACCGCAAGTCGCCATCGACCTTGGCCGCATCGAGCGCAATGCGCGCACGATCGTCGAGCGCTGCGCGCTGTCTGGCATCAAGGTGTTCGGCGTCACCAAGGGCACATGCGGCATGCCGCAAGTGGCGCGCGCCATGCTGCGCGGCGGCGTTGCCGGTATCGCCGAATCGCGCTTCGAGAACATCCGCCGGCTGCGCGACAGTGGCATCAACGCGCCGATCATGCTGCTGCGCAGTCCGCCGATGGCGCGTGTCGAGGAGGTGGTGCGCACCGTCGACATCAGCCTGCAGTCGGAACTCGCCACCATCCGCGAGATTTCGCGCATCGCCGAGCGCATGGGCCGCGTCCACGACATCATGCTGATGATCGATCTCGGCGATCTCCGCGAAGGCATTTGGCCGAATGACCTCATCCCGACGGTCGAACAGATACTACAGTTCAAGGGCGTGCGCATTGCCGGCATCGGCACCAATCTCGGCTGCTTCGGCGCCATCATGCCGACGCCGGAAAACCTTGGGCAACTCGTCGCCCATGCCTACAAGACCGAGCGCCTGTCCGGCAAAAGCCTCGACTGGATTTCCGGGGGCGCCTCGTCGTCGCTGCCGCTGTTGCTCGAAGGCAAGCTGCCGGCCGGCATCAACAATCTGCGGGTCGGCGAGGCGATCCTGCAGGGCGGCGTCGAGACCTTCCGCGACACGCCATGGGCCGAGCTCGAACCCGATGCCTGCCGGCTGACCAGCGACATCATCGAGGTCAAGCTCAAGCCGTCACGGCCGATCGGCCAATCGGGCTACGACGCCTTCGGCAACCAGCCGGTCTTTCCCGACGAGGGCGACAGGCTGCGCGCCATCGCCAATAACGGCCGCGAGGACGTGCTGGTCGAGGGGCTGACACCGATTGCCAAGGGGATACGGGTGCTCGGCGCCTCAAGCGACCATCTGCTGCTCGATGTCGCCGATGCGGATCCGCCGCCGGCTGTCGGCGACCGCGTTGCCTTCCGCATGAGCTATGGCGCCATGCTGCTGGCGATGACTTCGGAATATGTCGAGAAGGCCCCGATGCATGACGTCGAGGACTTTTCCGGCCGCAAGATGGTGCAGATCACGGCCGAGCAGGGGGCTGCCGGCATACTGGCTCGGGAAGGCACCGGCGCGCGGCTGGAAGCGATGAATTTCGACGTCGTCGAACTGGCCGATGTCGAGCGGCCGCCATCGGGGCTGATCCGGCTGACTGCCGGCGCCGACCGTCGCATCGCCCACAAGGCGCTGACCGCAGCGGCGCGCGCGACGCATTCCTTCGGCCTGATCTGGATCGATTCCATCGCCGCCCTGATGCCCGAGGACGAGGACGGCATCGACTTGCCGCAAGGCTCGGTCTTGGCGCGTACCCTCGGCCTCGACCACAAGGCGGGTGCGCTGCAGCCGCAGCTGTCGCCGGAGAATGTCGTCATTGTCGGCTTGCGCCATGCCGACCCGGCCGAAGCACGGGTGCTGAAGGATTCACGCGTGTCGGCCTTCACCATGACCGATATCGATGCCATGGGCATGCGCGACCTGATGCATGAGGCGATACGCATCGCCACATCCGGCACGCAAGGCTTCCATGTCAGCTACTCGCCTACCGCAACCGAATTCGCGGGCTGGGCTGCGGGCTCCGGCGGGCTGACCGTGCGCGAGACGCATCAGGCGATGGAGGCGATCGCGCTCTCCGGCGGTCTGCTGTCGATGGATGTTTCGGGGCTGACCGCGGATCTGGAGCCCCGGATCGGCACCGACGTGATCAACTTCGTCATGTCGGTTTTCGGCAAGCGGATCTTGTAGCTGAGCATGGTCCCGAAAAGTGGGTTCCGGTTTTCTCGGACAAACGGAAATCGTTTGTCCAGAGACCATGCCCAAACAGACAGACCCTATCCCTGCACTTCGACTGCCGCGCGCCAGGCACTGACGTAGTCGGCCCAGACCGGGTCGGTCGGCGGCTCCATTCTTTCGCCCTTGCCCTGCGCCATCCGTTGATCGGTTGCCAGCAATGCGGCGCCGATGCTGGTGCCGGTGGCAGCCTCGGACGCAACAACGGCACGTGCCGTGCCGGCTGCCAGCATGCCGACAAAGAGCCGGTTGCGGGCAAAGGGCCCTTCGACTGTGGTCGGGCCGTCGGCGCCGATCAGGTCGAGGCAGGTCGCCGTCATCAACGCCAGATAGAACGAGATGGCAGCAAAGCGCTGGCCATTGTTCATGCCGTCGGCGTTGAGCCATATCGCAGTCTGATGCGGGAACGGTCCCGACCCTTGCTGGGTCGACGGCAGCAGCAGCACCTTTCGCGCCAGCACGGCGCCGACATCGGCTTCGGTCCACTGCTCCGGTAGATACTTCGTCAGCACGGAAAACTCGCGGCCACCCATGAAGCGCGCCGAGGGAACGGGATCGCCGAGTGCGTTGACATTGACCAGAGTGTCGCGCGCGGCATCCAGCGCAATCTGTTTGCCGCCGACCGCCATCGACACCACCCAGGTGCCGGTCGAGACGACGGAGAAAGGCGGTTTGTCGGAGAGCAGATGCGGCAGCAGCGAGGCGTTGGAATCATGCAGGCCGCAGAAGACCGGCGTTTGCGGATCGAGTCCGGTTCGCACCGCAACGATAGGCAGGATCGGGCCGAGGCGATCCCTCGCCGTCCGCACCGGCGCCATCAGCCCGCGCCATTCCAGGCTGTCGATCAATGATGAAAAATCCGCCGTCCACGGGTTCCACAGATCGGTGTGGCAGCCGAGCGAAGTCACCTCGTTAGCGGCGATGCCGGTCAGTCGCAAGGCCCAGTATTGCGGGTACATCAGCATCGCTGCAGCCCTGGCGAACTCCGCCGCGAAGCTTTTCTGCTGCCAGAAGAATTGTGCACCGAGATTGAGGCCGAGCGGCAGGCGTGGCGTGCCGGTCTCGGCGAAAGGCGGGCGGATCGCTTCATAGTCCGCTGCCAGCCGGTCGGGGCCGTCGAATTCATAGTCGAGCACCGGCAGCACCAGCTCGCCCGCGGCATCGACCAGCACGCCCGTCGCGCCATGTGTCGTGATCGAAATGGCGTCGATGCGCTGTTCGCGGTTGAGGCTGGCAAGGCTGTCGAGGCTGTCGAGGATGAACGTCCACAGTGCCTCGACATCGTGGTGGGGGTAGGGCGCTAGCCGCACCGGCGCATTGGCCGTGCGGCGCAGCGCGACCTCGCTCAACGTCGTGAGGTCGACCAGCGCCACTTTGGCGTTGGTCTTGCCGATGTCGATGACGGCGACGTGGCGCATCGCACTCATGCCATATGGAACACGGTTTCCAGCGGCACGGCCACCGGCTCGTTGTCCGGCCTGGTCTCCATGATGTCGGCCATGTGTGCCCACCAGCGCTGCATCACCGGATGCTTGGGCAGTGCGTCCATGCTGTGGTTGTCTCGCCGCCACAGCACGCCGAACAGGATATTGGTCTCTTCGTCGAGATGGATGGAATAATCGGAGACGCCGGCCTGTTTGAGCAATAAGACCAGCGACGGCCAGATCTCGTCGTGGCGCTGCTTGTACTCGGCCTTCATGCCCGGCTTGAGCTTCATCTTGAACGCGTATTTCTCAGGCATCAGCTGTTACCACGCAGCCGCCGCCAGACAATCGGCAGCGCGATGACGATGATCAGCAGCAGGCCGATGAAGATCGACATGACGATGCCGGGCACGTTGAGCAGGCCAAGCCCGAAGGTCACCAGCCCCATGATGAAGGCGGCGAGCACGACGCCAACAATGCTGCCGGCGCCACCAAGAATGCTGACGCCGCCGAGTACCACCATGGTGATGACTTCCAGCTCGTAACCCTGTGCGATCGACGGTCGCGTCGAACCGAGCCGCGAGGTTATCAGCACCGAGGCGATGCCCGACATCAGCCCGGTCAGGCAGAACAGGATGAACTTGGTGCGGCCGACGCGCACGCCGGAAAATTGTGCTGCGACCGGGTTGTTGCCGATGGCAAAGACGCGGCGGCCGAAACTCGTGCGGTGCAAGAGGAACCAGTAAACGACGGCCGCGATCAGGAAGAGCACCAGTTCGAACGACACCACCCACCAGACGTAACCCTGGCCGAAGAAGGCGAAGCTCGAGGGATAGCCCTTGTAGGCCTGGTCGCCGAGGATGATGAAGGCGATGCCGCGAAACAGGCTCATTGTGCCGATGGTGACGACGATGGACGGCAAGCCAAGCCTTGTCACCAGCAGCCCGTTGAAGGCGCCGCAGCCGAGCCCGACGACGATGCCGATCGCCACCAGCACCGGTGTGCCGGCGCCGGCCTGCACCGCCATGCCCATCATGGTCGACGCCAGCGCGATGATGGCGGCGACCGACAGGTCGATCTCGCCCGAAATGATCAGCAGCGCCATGGCAAAGGCGATCAGACCCTTCTCGGTGAAATTGAAGGTGAGATCGGACAGCGAATACGGGTCGAGGAAATAGGGCGAGGCGAAGCTGTTGATGGCGAAGATGGCGACGGCCACCACGACCAGCAGCGCTTCCCAGGAAAAGATCGCCGCACGGAACGGCTTGTCGAGCCTGTCGGGAATGTGGCGCGGGGCAGGGATGTCGGTCACGTCACCGCCTCCACCTTTCTGAGGATGATGCGGCCTTGCTGGCGTTCGCCGCGCGCGTTGAGCACGACGGCCAGAATGATGGCGCTGCCCGAAATCGCCATCTGCCAGAAGGGCGAGATGTTGATGACCGGCAGTGCGTTGGAGATGATGCCGAGGAACAGCGCGCCGAGCACCGCGCCGCCGACCGAGCCGATGCCGCCGGCGATGGAAATGCCGCCGATGACGCAGGCGGCAATGATGTTGAGCTCATAGCCGTTGGCGACCTCGACCGAGGCAATCACATAGCGCGAGATCCAGAGATAGCCGGAGAGGCCGCCGATCATGCCGGAGATGCAGAAGACGATGAATTTCGTCCGGCCGACATCAATGCCGGCATAGACTGAAGCCGTCGGGTTGACGCCGATGGCATAGATCGAGCGGCCGAGCGCGGTGCGCGTCATCAAGACGAAGAACAGCGCAATGACCAGGATGGCGATCCACGACAGCACCGGAATGCCGAGGAAGGCCGCACGCTGGAAGCCGATGAAGTCCGGGCTCATCTTGTCGGCATTGACCCAGGCGCCGCCGGACAGGACGAAGGTGGCGCCGCGATAGATGGTCAGCGTACCCAATGTGACCACGATCGAAGGGATGTTTAGCCGCCACACCAAAAGGCCGTTGATGGCGCCGAGCACCAGCCCGACCAGCAGTGCGATGACGATCAGCAGCGGGATCGGGATCGCCGGATGCGCGGCGTTCAGCATCGCCACCACCATGCCGGTGAAGCAGAGGTTGGACGCCATCGACAGATCGATCGACCGGGTCAGGATGACGACCATCTGGCCCAGCGCCAGGATCATCAGGATCGAGGTGTCGTTGAACACCTGGCGCAGATTGCCGGGGTCGGCAAAGGCCGGGAAGCGCGTCGAGATCAATCCGATCAGCACGACGATGGCCGCGAACAGCCAGATTTCACGGTATTTGAGGAAAGCCTTCATGCCGCGATCCCTGCTGCTGTCCTGACAAGCGTCTCGGCGTCCAGTCCCTTGTTGTCGTAGACCGCTGCGACGAGACCCTCGCGCATGACGACGACGCGGTCGGACATGCCGAGGATTTCAGGCAGTTCCGACGACACCATGATCACCGACAGGCCTTGCGCCACCAACTCGGCCATGAAGCCGTGCACGGCGGCCTTGGAGCCGATGTCGATGCCCTTGGTCGGCTCGTCCAGGATGATCACCTTGGGCGCGGTCGCCAGCCATTTGGCGATGACGATCTTCTGCTGGTTGCCACCCGACAGCGTGCCGACATCCTGGCTGAGCGACGAAGCGCGCAGGTCGAGCCGCTCGGTGTAGGAACGGGCGAGCGCAAATTCCTCGGACAACCGAAGCAGGCCTGACTTGGAGGTGCGCTTGAGCGACGGCAGCGAGACGTTCTGGAAGATCGGCAGGCCGATCACCACGCCTTGCTTGCCGCGTTCTTCCGGCACATAGACGATGCCGGCATCGATGGAATCCGCCGCCGATTTCGGCGCGATCGTCTTGCCTTCCAGCGTGATCGTGCCGCTTGAGGTGCGGGTAATGCCTGATATCGCCTGCATCACCTCGCTGCGCCCAGCGCCGACCAGGCCGTAGAAGCCGAGGATTTCGCCCTTGTGCAGCTCGAAGCCGATATTGTTGAACTCGGTCGGGTGCGACAGGCCTGAGACGGAGAGCACCGGTGCGCCGATCTCGGCCTTGCGTTGCGGGAAGATGTGATCGACGGCGCGGCCGACCATCAGGCGCACGATCTGGCTCTGGCCGGCATCCCTGATCAGGCCTTCACCGACCATCTCGCCATCGCGGAACACCGTGTAGCGGTCGGCGATGCGGTAGATCTCGTCGAACTTGTGGCTGATGAACAGGATCGCCTTGCCTTCGCTCTTGAGGAACTCGATGAGCAGGAAAAGCTCCTCGATCTCCTTCATCGAAAGGGCGGCGGTCGGCTCGTCCATGATGACGATCTGCGCGTCGATCGACATGGCACGCGCAACGGCGACCAGATGCTTGTTGGCGATGCCGAGGTCCTTCAGCCGCGCGTCGGCGCCGATATGGCCGGCATGCATGGTGTCGAGCACCTCGCGCGCATTCTTGCGCATCGTGCGCCAGTCGATGGTGCCGAAGCGCGTGCGTGGCGCGTGGCCGAGAAAGATATTTTCGGCAACCGTCAAATCGTCGAACAGCACGGTTTCCTGGTGGATGGCGGTGACGCCATAGCCGAAGGCGGCATGCGCGCTGGGCAGGGTGACGGCCTGGCCGTCGATGCTGATTGTGCCCTCGTCAGGCTGGTAGATGCCGGTCATGATCTTGACCAGCGTCGACTTGCCGGCGCCGTTCTCGCCGATCAGCGCGGTTACCTGGCCCGGATAGAGCGACAGGCTGACATTGTGCAGCGCGCGCACGCCGGGAAAGCTTTTGGAGATGCCGGACAGAGTCAGGCGTGGGGCCGAGGCCAGAGGCCGCTCCTTCACCGTGCCGGGTTGGGCTGTCGTGTCCATAGTCGTATCAAGCCCTGAAAACAAGGTCCGTTTAAAGTCGCGGCGGGACGTGAGCCCCGCCGCGACAGCCTGAAAGGGCTCCAGATCAATAGATCTTGGAGAACTTCTCGATGTTCGACTTGTCGAACTGGAAGGGCGGAGCCATCGCAGCCGAATTGGTGTCGTCGAGCGTGACCTTGCCGACGCGGCCGATCGACAGCGTGGCGCCGGGCTTCGCCTCTTCCTTCTTCACTGCCAGATCATGGGCGAGGTAGACGGCCGAGTAGCCGAGGTCGATCGGGTTCCACAGCGCGACCGCCTGGCTGGAACCGTTGTCGATGAATTTCTTGAACTCGGACGGCAGCGCGAGGCCGGTGACATTGATCTTGCCGATCAGGTTTTCGTCGGTGACGACCTGGGCGGCGGCAACGACGCCGACGGTGGTCGGCGCTATGATCGCCTTGAGGTTCGGGTAGGACTTCAGCAGGCCCTTGGCCTCGTCCGTGCTCTTGGCCGAATCGTCATCGCCATAGACGGTGGCGACGAGTTTGATCTTGGGGAACTTCTCCGGCAGGATTTTCTTGGCCGCATCGATCCAGGCGTTCTGGTTGGTCGCGGTCGAGGAGGCCGACAGGATGGCGACGTCGCCGCCTTCAGGCAGGTAGTCGGCGGCGAGCTTGATGATGGTCTCGCCGATCAGGCCGGTATCGGACGGGTTGAGGTGAAGCTGGCGGCCTTCCTTGGCGACGCCCGAATCCCACGAGATGACGGTGATGCCGCGCTCCATGGCCTTCTTCAGCACCGGCACCAGCGCATCCGCGTCATTGGCCGAAATGGCGATGGCGTTGACCTTCTGGGCGATCAGCGAATTGACCACTTCGATCTGCGCTTCGGCGGTCGCCTTGGTCGGGCCGGTGTAGATGATGTCGACATCGCCGAGTTCCTTGGCCGCCTCTTCGGCGCCCTTGTTGGCGGCATCGAAGAAGCCGTTGCCAAGCGACTTCACCACCAGCGCGATCTTGACGTTTTCGGCATAGGCTGCATTCACGAACATGGCGGCTGAAAAGGCCGCCGTTACCATCAATTTCTTCAAGAAGCTCATCGAATATCCTCCCTTGAGCGTTGCATTCCATCGTCGCTGCGGGCGTGAGGGTGTCTCAGGCCTGCAGTGAAGATTCTTCCTTTGCCGATTTGCGGGCGACGATCAGCGTCACGCCGGCGGTCTCTAACATCTTGGCCTCCCGATCCTCGATGCCGTCATCGGTGATGACGGTAGCGATGCGCGACAGGCCGCACAGGATCAGGCTGGAGCGTTTGCGGAATTTTGACGAGTCGACCAGCACCACCAGTTCGTCGGCCTGGTCGATCAGCTTCTGCTCCGCCTGGATCAGCAGCGGATCGCCCTCCATCAGGCCGAGCGGCCCGAGCCCCTGCGCGCCCATGAACATGCGGCGCGCATAGAAATTGCGCGTCACGTCATTGTCGAAGGGCGACAGGATGATGTTCTGCTCGCGATAGATGGTGCCTCCCGACAACATCACCGTGTTCTTGGAATGCTTGAGCAGGTGCTCGGCGATCGGGAACGAATTGGTGAAGATCGGCATGCGGCGGCCGGTCAGGAAATGCACCATCTGGAAGGTGGTGGTGCCGCCATTGATGATGATCGGCTCGCCATCCTTGCACAGCTCGACCGCTTCACGCGCGATTGCCCGCTTCTGCGAGGCGTTGATGGTTTCGTTGACGGAAAAGGGCCGGCCGGCCAGCCCGATGAACTGCGGCGGCGAGATTGCTTCAGCGCCACCGCGCACGCGGCGCAGGCGTTTCTGGACATGGAGAGCCGCGATATCGCGCCGGATCGTCGCCTCGGAGGACTCCGTCAGGTCGACCATCTCCTGCACCGTCACAACAGGCTTTTCCTGGACGGCGGACAGAATAATCCTGTGGCGCTCTTTTTCGTGCATGGTTCCTCCCTGCCTAAGCATCTAGGCACCCAAAACGCGCAGTGTCAATCATTTCCGATCATATAATTTCATTGTGCAGTGCAATATGATCGATCTTGATCGTTTATGATTGACAAGCCAGATGCTTCCGTGGAAATTCAGGCCAAATGGGCCGCACCTTTGCGTGCCTTTCGGGAGGATACCCTATGCTCGACAAGCGCACCGGCGCGCGCCTCGCCAATCTGTGGGATGAGGCCAAGGCTCAAGCGATGAGCGAGCCGGAACTTCTGGTCTATCGCTCGAACACGCTCGGCTCGGACAAGCGCGTCACCAACTATGGCGGCGGCAACACGTCCTCGAAGATCTGGCAGAAAGATCCGCTCACCGGCGAGACCGTCGAAGTGCTGTGGGTCAAGGGTTCGGGCGGCGACAGTGCTTCGATCAAGCTTGATGGTTTCGCCACGCTCTACATGGACAAGCTGCGCGCCCTCAAAGGCCTTTATCGCGGCGTCGAGCACGAAGACGAGATGGTGGGGTATCTGCCTCACTGCACGTTCAACCTGAATCCTCGCGCGGCCTCGATCGACACGCCGCTGCATGCCTACGTGCCGAAGCCTTTTGTCGACCACATGCATCCCGATGCCATCATCGCCATTGCCGCCGCCAAGGATTCCAAGGCGCTGACCAAGGAGATCTTCGGCGACGCCATCGGTTGGCTGCCATGGAAGCGCCCCGGCTTCGAACTCGGCCTGTGGCTGGAGAAATTCTGCCTCGAACATCCCGCCGCCAAGGGCGTCATCCTGGAAAGCCATGGCCTGTTCACCTGGGGCGACACCCCTCTGGAATGCTACGAGACGACGATCTCGGTGATCAACCAGGCGATCGAATGGTTCGAGCGCCGCTCCGAGGGCCTGGCCATCTTCGGCGGTGAAGTGGTCAAGTCGCTCGACGCCGCCGAACGCCGTGCCATTGCGGCAAAATTGATGCCGAAAATCCGCGGCCTGATCTCGGAAAAGAGCCACAAAACAGGCCATTTCGATGATTCCGCCGCTGTGCTCGAATTCGTCAACTCCAGGGATTTGCGGCCGCTGGCGGCACTCGGCACCTCGTGCCCGGACCATTTCCTGCGCACCAAGATCCGCCCGCTGGTGATCGAGTTCGATCCGGCAAAACCCGATGTCGATGCCGTCATCGCGCGCCTCGCCGACGATGTCGCCGCTTATCGTGTTGGCTACCAGGCCTATTACGACAGCTGCAAGCACCCGGACTCACCCGCCATCCGCGATCCCAATGCCGTCGTCTACCTGATGCCCGGCGTCGGCATGTTCACCTTCGCCGGCGACAAGGCGACGGCGCGTATTTCGGGTGAGTTCTACGTCAACGCCATCAACGTCATGCGCGGTGCATCGACCGTCTCGTCCTATGTCGGCCTGCCCGCACAAGAAGCCTTCGACATCGAGTACTGGCTACTCGAGGATCTGAAGCTGCAGCGCATGCCGAAACCGAAGTCGCTTGCCGGCCAGATCGCGCTGGTCACCGGCGGCGCCGGTGGTATCGGCCGCGCGACGGCCAACCGGCTGCTGCGCGAAGGCGCCTGCGTCGTGCTGGCCGACATCGACGAAACAGCGCTCGCCAGCGCCAATGACGAACTGGCCAAGGCCTATGGCAAGGATTTCGTCCGCCCGGTGCTGATCAACGTCACCTCGGAGGACCAGGTCATTTCGGGCTTTGCCGAGACGGCGGTCGAGTTCGGCGGCATCGACATTCTGGTGTCGAATGCCGGCCTCGCCTCTTCGGCTCCGATCGAGGAGACGACGCTGGCGCTGTGGAACAAGAACATGGACATCCTGTCGACCGGTTATTTCCTGGTCTCGCGGGAAGCGTTCCGGCTGTTCCGGGTGCAAAAGATCGGCGGCAACATCGTCTTCGTCGCTTCGAAGAACGGCCTTGCCGCCTCGCCCAACGCCGCCGCCTATTGCACCGCCAAGGCCGCCGAGATCCATCTCGCCCGCTGCCTGGCGCTGGAGGGCGCGGAAGCCCAGATCAGGGTCAATGTCGTCAACCCGGACGCGGTGCTTCGCGGCTCGAAGATCTGGACCGGCGAGTGGAAGGAACAGCGCGCCGCCGCCTACAAGATGTCGACCGACGATCTGGAGGAGCACTATCGCTCGCGCTCGATGCTGAAGCGCTCGGTCTTCCCGGAAGACATCGCAGAGGCGATCTATTTCTTCGCCTCCGACATGTCGGCCAAGTCCACCGGCAACATCATCAATGTCGACGCGGGCAACGCGCAGAGCTTTACGCGCTGAGCCAACGTCGAAGCGCTTCCCTTCTCCCCGTTTTGCGGGGAGAAGGTGCCGGCAGGCGGATGAGGGGCAGCGCTGACTGAACGCATTTTGGGAGGAACAGCAGTGTCCGAATCCGTCATCTCCATCGACCTCGTCGACAAGGACAACGCCGCGCGCAAGGTCAACCTCGAGCGCGACTATGCCTCGCTTGGCGAGCGTCTCGACCGTCGCGGCATTGCCATCGACGCCATCCATGACAAGGTCGAGAAATTCGCCGTCGCGATCCCGTCCTGGGGTGTCGGCACCGGCGGCACCCGCTTTGCCCGCTTTCCCGGCGCCGGCGAGCCGCGCGACATCTTCGACAAGATCGAGGATTGCGCCGTCATCAAGCAATTGACGCAGGCGACGCCGACCGTGTCGCTGCACATTCCGTGGGACAAGGCAGACCCGAACCGGCTGAAGCAGGCGGCCTCGCGCTTCGGCCTCGGCTTCGACGCCATGAACTCCAACACCTTTTCCGACGCCAGGGATCAGAAGCTCTCCTACAAATTCGGCTCGCTGTCGCATGCCGATGCCGGCACGCGCCGGCAAGCGGTCGAGCACAATCTCGAATGCATCGAGATCGGCAAGACGCTGGGCTCCAAGGCGTTGACGGTGTGGATCGGCGACGGCTCGAATTTTCCAGGCCAGGTCAATTTCGCCAAGGCATTCGAGCGCTATCTCGACGCCATGAAGGAGATCTACGCCGGACTGCCCGCCGACTGGAAGCTGTTCAGCGAGCACAAGATGTACGAACCGGCCTTCTATTCCACCGTCGTGCAGGACTGGGGCACCAACTACATGATCGCGCAGGAGCTGGGCGACAAGGCGTTCTGCCTGGTCGACCTCGGCCACCATGCCCCCAACGTCAACATCGAGATGATCGTGTCGCGGCTGATCCAGTTCAAGAAGCTTGGCGGCTTCCACTTCAACGATTCGAAATATGGCGACGACGACCTCGATGCCGGTTCGATCGATCCTTACCGGCTGTTCCTCGTCTTCAACGAACTGGTCGACGCCGAACTTTCCGGCGCCGAGGGTTTCGATCCCGCCCACATGCTCGACCAGAGCCACAACGTCACCGACCCGATCGAAAGCCTGATGCTGTCGGCCGTCGAAGTGCAGCGCGCCTATGCGCAGGCGCTGCTTGTCGACCGCAAGGCGCTGGAAGGCTACCAGGACAACAACGACGCGCTGATGGCGACGCAGACGCTGAAAGCCGCCTACCGCACCGATGTCGAGCCGATCCTGGCCATGGCGCGGCTGAAGACCGGCGGCGCCATCGATCCGGTCGCCGCCTATCGGGCAGCGGGCTACCGCGCCAAGGTCGCCGCGGAACGCCCGGCGGTCGCCGGTGGTTCGGGCGGGATCGTCTGAGGCGAACTCTCGTCCGATATTGCCCCTCACCGTTTTGCTTCGTGAGGGGGCACTTTGTGAATGGACTCGATCCGTCCAACACGGTCTTCTAGGTGTCCCCCGCCCGGAGAACCGCCATGCCTCTCAACCGTCGGATATTGATCGCCGCCAGTCTTTCCATCACCTTCGTCCTGGCGCCGTTGACGAGCGTCTTCGCTGCATCACCGGCGCCAGCCAAGGGCGAGCATGGCATGGTGGTGACGGCCCAGCATCTGGCGTCCGAGGTCGGCATCGAGGTCTTGAAGAAGGGCGGCAATGCTGTCGATGCGGCGGTTGCCGTCGGCTATGCGCTCGCCGTCGTCTACCCCAATGCCGGCAATATCGGCGGCGGCGGCTTCATGACCATCCGTTTCAAGGACGGCAACTCGACCTTCCTCGATTTCCGCGAACGCGCGCCGCTGGCGGCAACCAAGACCATGTATCTCGACAAGGACGGCAAACCGGTGAAGGGCGCCAGCCTTGACGGCTATCTCGCGGTCGGCGTGCCTGGCTCGGTGGCTGGTTTAGAGATGGCGCGCGAAAAATACGGCAAATTGTCCCGACAGGATCTGATGGCGCCGGCGATCAGCTACGCCAAGGACGGATTCATCCTCAATCAGGGCGACGCCGCCTCTTTTGCCGGCAGCGCCGACCGGCTGGCGAAGGATCCCGCGGCTGCCACCATCTTCCTGAAACCCGATGGCAAGCCCTATGGCATCGGCGAGCGCCTGGTCCAGCCCGACCTCGCCGCGTCGCTCGCCGCCATTTCGGAAAAAGGCCCGGATGCCTTCTACAAGGGCGCCATCGCCGACGCCATCGTCAAGGCGAGCGGCGCCAAGGGTGGCATCCTGGCCAAGCCGGATTTCGAGCAATATGCGGTGCGCGAGCTGAAGCCCGTGACCTGTAGTTATCGCGGCTACGAGATCACCTCCTCGCCGCCGCCGAGTTCCGGCGGTGTCATCATCTGCGAAATCCTTAATGTGCTCGAAGGCTATCCCTTATCCTATCTCGGCGCCGGTTCCGCCGAGACCGTCCATGTCATGGTCGAGGCGATGCGCTATGCCTATGTCGACCGCAATTCAGCGCTCGGCGATCCCGATTTCGTCGACAATCCGGTCTCGAAACTGCTTGATAAGGCCTATGCCAAGGATATCCGCGACAAGATCGACCTGTTCCGGGCCGGCGTGTCGCAGGACCTGATGCCGAAGGGCTTTGGCGAGAGCAAGGAGACGACGCATTATTCGATCATCGACAATGACGGTAATGCGGTCGCGGTCACCTATACGCTGAACGGATCCTTCGGCGCCGGCGTCGTCGCCGACGGAACCGGCATCCTGCTCAACAACGAGATGGACGATTTCACCCAGAAGCCCGGCGTGCCCAACCTCTATGGCCTGGTCCAGGGTGAGGCCAATGCCATCCAACCGAAAAAGACGCCGCTGTCATCGATGAGCCCGACCGTGGTGGCCAAGGACGGCAAGCCGTTCATGGTCATTGGCAGTCCCGGCGGTTCGCGCATCATCACCATCACGCTGGAAGCCATCGTCAACGTCATCGACCACGGCATGAACATCCAGGAGGCGATCGACGCGCCGCGCATCCATCACCAGTGGCTGCCCGATACGGTCTATATCGAGCCGTTCGGTCTGTCCCCGGACACCGAAAAGCTGCTGGCCGGCATGGGTTATCACCTCGATCTCGCTGACCAGACCTGGGGCCAGGCAGCGGGCATCCTGGTCGGCGGCAAGAGCCTGGCGGAAATCGAGAAGGGCGGCGGCGCCCGCTACAACGGCGCCATCGACAGCCGCGCCGCCTCTGGCGAGGCGCTCGGATATTGAGGTTAGCGAGGCCGGGGATAGCTCAGAGGAAGGGCTTGGAGCAGCGTGGCGATTCGGGTCGATCGCCCGCTGCTCAAGAGGGTTGGCTCATAGCCAGGATGGTCGTCACAGGACCAGCGTGAGGGTGGACGCAATCAGCATCAGGGCGGCAATGCCGACGAACAGCGCATAGATGCGCGGCCGGTCGAGCAGCAATGCGTTTCCGGATATCCAGGCAGACGTGGCACCGCCAAGCGCGAAGAGGAAGCCGTTGCGGTGCCCGAAGACCATCGACGCGGCCATCAGCCCGCCAATGATCAGCGCGCCGAACACTATGATCACGGCCACGGCGTATTTCTCGAAATCGTTGCCGCTTCCCATGCTCGGACCGATCGCGTTCAACGTCGGCAGGTCGTCCGGATCGAAGGGGTTCGTCGACCCATATTCATCTTGACCGGCAGGCTCTCGCATCATTCGTTCTCCGTATAGCGGCAACAAATCATCAAGCCTCGCCGAGTGCAACCCGATCGCGCTGCCTTGAGGCGTTCGACCGGTCTTTAACGCCCTCGGGCGGCGGCTTGCCGCCGGCTTTTTGATTCGTGCCCCGGCCGTCTTTTGTCTCAGGCAATCCAGGACACGGCTGCCCGAAGGCGACCGTGGACCCCTCTATCATGGAATGCATTCGTGGAGGAAAAATGATGCGGGATGTGGATTGGGCTTCGCTGGCAGCGATTCTCGGTGGCGGTGACCCCACACAGCACCATGACGAAGGCCAAATCGCCTTGCCGCCAACGCGAATGTGGAACACGGCCGCGTCTGATCGCGACCCTGGACGCGTCGCATCGTCACGGGTCCATGCGACGCGCTTCAGCTATTGCATGCCAGATCACTGGCAGGCAGGCTGGCATGCATCAGAACTTCATGCTGAGGCTGCCCTTGATGACACGGCCTTCGCCATAGATGCAGCTGAGGTCTTTGTTGCTGCCGGCCTCATAGCAGGTCGAATAGTAGGTCTTGTCGAACAGGTTGGAGACGTTGAGCGCCGCCTGCCAGCCATTCTTCTTGTAGCGCAGTGCCGCATCGACCAGCGTGTGGCCAGGCACGTTCACTGTGTTCGCATTGTCGCCGAAGCTGGCGCCGATATAGCGCACGCCGGCGCCGACGCTCAGGCCCTCGAGCACGCCGCTGCCAACCTCGTAATTGGTCCACAGCGATGCCTGGTGCTCCGGCACCCTGGCCGGGCGGTTGCCGATGATGTCGGCGGCATCGCTGGTTATCTTCGCGTCGAGATAGGTGTAGGCCGCCGTCATGCTGAGGCCGGAAGCCAGGTCGGCGTTAGCCTCGATCTCCAGGCCGCGATGGCGGACTTCTCCGGTTTGGACCTGGTAGACGGGATTGGCTGCTGCCGTCGGCACATTGGTCTTGCGCAGGTCGAACAGCGAAGCGGTGACGAAGCCGGGGAAGAAGGTCGGCTCGTATTTCACGCCGACTTCGTACTGCTTGCCCAGCGAAGGCAGCAGCGCGTCTCCGGACTGGGTCGGGCCGATATTGGTGGTGAAGGATTCGGCATAGCTGGCGTAGGGCGTCAGGCCATTATCGAAGAGATAGCCGATGCCGATATTGCCGGTGAAGGCATGGTCCTTCTGATCGTAGCTGCCTGCATCATCGAGCCGGTCGAAATTGGTGTGGTCGATCCAGGCCTGCCGGCCGCCGACGGTCAGGATCCAGTGGTCGGCGATCTTGGACTGGTTTTGTGCATAGAGACCGACCTGGCTGATCGTCTCCACGCGATCCGTAATGATGAGGCTCGGCGGCGTGACCGGGATCGAATAGTCCGGGCTCTGGGTGTCCAGCGGCGGACCCTCGCCGTAGCCGTTGCGCCCGTCGACCGACTGCCTGCTGTAGTCGAGACCGAACAACAGCTTGTTTTCGACCGCCCCGAAGTCAGCCTTGTATTCGGCCTGGTTGTCGACGTTGAACAGCCTTGCGGTCTCGTCCACGGTGAACAGGGTGCGCGACATCGTATGGTCGTCGATCATGTCCGGGCCACCAAGCCATTCGCCATAATAGAGCTGGCGGTAGTCGGTTTCCTGCTGCGAGTAGCGCAGGTTCTGCCGCACCGTCCAATGGTCGTCGAACTCATGGCTGAACTGGTAGCCGATCGAGCCGTGGTTGGCATCGAAACGGTCGAAATCGGGCGAGCCGGTGAAGAAATTGCGTGGCAGATTGCCGTACTGCGCCGGCAGAAACTGAATCGGCGTCAGCCTGTCCCACTGGTAGTTGGCCAGGATGGTCAGCGAGGTCTGCGCATCCGGCTGCCACTTGAGCGCCGGCGCGACGAAAATGCGATCGTTGCGGGAATAGTCGGTTTCGAGCTCGCCGTTGCGAACCAGACCGGTCAGCCGGTATGACCACACGCCGGCATCGTCGATCGGGCCACCTATATCCAGCCCGGCCTCGACCGTGTTGAAGCTGCCATAGCTGAGGAAGCCGTCATAGATCGGCTTGTCGGTCGGCCGCTTGGTGACGGCATTGACCATGCCGCCAGCCTCGTTCTCGCCGTAGAGAACCGAGGACGGTCCCTTCAGCACCTCGATTCGCTCCAGCCCGTAGGGCTCGATCTTGAAGCCGGAGAAATCGATCACCTTCTGCGGCAGCCCGTCGCGATAGATCGCCGACGTGCAGAGGTCGAAGCCACGAATCAGGCATTGGTCGAAGCGATCGTCGATGCCCCATGGCGAGATGGTGACGCCGGCAAGATAGGACAAGGCGTCCTCAAGCTGCCCCGGCTGGCGGTCGTCGAGCTGCTTGCGGGTCACCACCGAAATCGAGCGTGGAATTTCCTTCAGCGGCGTGTCGGTCTTCGAGCCGGTGGTGGTGTTTTTGGCGATGTAGCCGTCATCCGGTCCGACCGGGCTGTCGCTCTTTCCCTCGACATTGATCGGGTTGAGCTCGGTCGTGGCTTCCTGCGCAAGGGCCTGGGTGCAAAGCAGGGTCGAAAGCGATGCGACCACGAGGCCCTGGGCCCGGCTTCGCCGACGCGCCGCACGATATGCACTCAACCCCATCTCGATAACCCTTATGGCTGCGATGCGCGCAGGATCATTCCGCCCTGTGCTAATTTAAAATTGTTGACTCGTTTAGTCATCTTCAATGTTGACTATTAAACTCATGTTTCATAGTCAACCTGCCATCGGCTGCCGACAGCCAGATTTTTGAACCGCGTCGTGTTGGAGAAAACCCGTGCCTGAAATCCACGCCCAGCCGGCGTTCCGCACAGGCGCTGCGCGGTAATGGCGGTCCTTGAATCCCACAGAGCTGACCGTCTGCGCGGCCGGATCACCCGGCGCGGCGCGCTGGGACTTTTCGTCCTGTCCTTCGCTGCAATTGCATCGCCATCTGCCGCGGCGAAACCGTTGCGCATCGTCTGCCTGGATGACGGGCTGGCCGAGACCTTGCTCGTGCTCGGCGTCAACCCGGTCGCCATTGCCGGCCGCGACATCTGGGAGACCTGGGTGGTCGAACCGCCGCTGCCGCCTGAGATCGCCGATGTAGGCACGCTGCTCGAACCCAATCTCGAATTGCTGCAGCAGCTCAGGCCCGACATCATCCTGTCCATGCCGTATCTCGACGGCATCAAGCCGCTGCTCGAACGCGTGGCGCCGGTGACGACGATCGGGCTCTATACCGAAGCCGGGCAGCCCTATCAGCGCGCCGTCGAGGCAACCCGCCAGCTCGCCAGGCTTGTCGGCAAGAAAAGCGAAGGCGAGGCGCTGATCGCGGCGACGGATGCGTATTTTTCGGAAGTTCGCCAGCAACTGGCGCCGCTTTCGGCGCGGCCGATCTATGTCGTCAGCTTCATGGACCCGCGCAATGTGCGCGTCTACGGCAAGAAGAGCCTGTTTCAGGAGGTATTCGACCGCATCGGGCTCAGCAATGCCTGGACGGCCGAGACCAATTATTGGGGGTTTTCGATCGTCGGCATCGACGGGCTGGCGACATCCAGCGACGCGCGCCTTGCCTATCTCGAACCCTTGCCCGAGGGCGCCGGCGGCACGCTGACCGAAAGTCCGGTCTGGAACGCCATGCCTTTCGTGCGCAGCCGCTCGATCATACGCCTTCCCGCCGTCCACATGTTCGGCGCGCTTCCGTCCGCCAGCCGTTTTGCTCGGGTCCTGGCGTCGGCGATGGCCGCGGAGGCCGCCCGTGGCTGAGGATGCTGCGGCCATTGCCCAAGGGGGAAAGCCTGCGTCGGCCGGCCGGGCCTTCCCATGGAGCTTTCTTGGCAATCAGCCGGTAGGCGCGATCCTGCTCTGCGCGATGCTGCTCGCGGCGGCGGCAGCGGCAACCGTCTCGAACCTCACGGTGCAGCTGCCATCGGCGCTCTGGCTGCAATCGCTAGCCGCCCCCGACATCGCCGACATGCGGCAGGTGCTTGTCCACTACGCCTTCCTGCCCAGGCTTGCCGTCAGCCTTCTGTGTGGTGCGGCGCTCGGGCTTGCCGGAACCGTCCTGCAACAGGTTCTGCGCAACCCGCTCGCCTCGCCCGAAACGGTCGGCGTCTCGGCCGGCGCTTATCTGGCGCTGGCACTGGCGACGCTTCTGTCGCCTTCCTTGCTTGCCTTCGGCCGCGAATGGGTGGCGCTGGCCGGCGCATTCATGGCCCTTGCCGCCGTCTTCGCTCTGTCCTGGCACAAGGGCCTGTCGCCGCTTTCGGTCGTGCTGGCGGGGTTGGTCGTCAGCCTCTATGCCGGCGCCATCGGTGCCGCTCTCATTGTGCTGCGGCATGAATGGCTGGCCAGCCTGTTCATCTGGGGCGCCGGTTCGCTCGGCCAGCAGGACTGGTCGACGACGCTATGGCTTCTGCCGCGCATCGGCACTGCTGCGCTCGCGATCTTCCTCATGGTGCGACCACTGACCTTGCTTGGCCTCGACGACGAAGGCGCGCGCAGCCTTGGCGTGTCGCTCGGCGCCTATCGCTTCGCTGGGCTGGCGGCCGCCGTCGCGCTGATTGCCTTCGTCGTTTCCGCCGTCGGCGTCATCGGTTTCGTCGGCCTGGCCGCGGCGACGCTTGCGCGCATCGGTGGCGCCCGACGGCTGGGCCAGCAATTGGTGATGGCGCCGCTGATCGGCGGGGCATTGCTGTGGGCCGCCGACCAGGCCGTGCAGATCGCCACAGGACCGCAAGGCGACCTGTTGCCGACCGGAGCGATCACAGCACTTCTCGGTGCACCGCTGCTTCTCTGGCTACTGCCGCGTCTTGCGCTTGGCTCGGAAGCCCCGGCCTTGACCGCCGAGCGCCTGCCACGCGCAAGCCGGCCGAGCCTCCTACTGGCGGTGATCGGCCTGGCTCTGCTTTTGCTGCTTGGGCTGGCCTTGCTCTATGGACCGGGCCCGCATGGCTGGACCTTCGCTTTCGGCGATGAGCTGCAGCCCCTGCTGTCATGGCGGTGGCCTCGCGTGCTTGCCGCGCTGAGCGCCGGCGCGATGCTGGCGCTCGCCGGGCTGATGATGCAGCGGCTGACCGGCAATCCGATGGCCAGCCCCGAAGTGCTTGGCATCAGCGCCGGTGCCGCGCTTGGCATGATGGTAGCGCTGTTTGCCCTCTCGGATGCCGGACGCCCGGTTCAGACGGCGGCGGCAACCATCGGCGCCTTCGCCGCCTTGCTGGTGACGCTGGCGATCGGCCGCCGTGCCGCGTATGCGCCGGAGCGGCTGCTGCTCGCCGGCGTTGCTCTGACGGCCTTGTTCGACGGGCTGATCCTGGTGCTCACCGCCACCGGCGATCCTCGCGCCATGCTGCTACTCAACTGGCTGACCGGCTCGACCTATGGTGTCGATGTCGGCGCCGCCCTGCTGACCGGTGGCATCGCCGTCTGCCTCTTCGCGCTCGCGCCTCTCTTCATGCGCTGGCTCGACATCCTGCCGCTCGGCCCTGCCGCCGTTCAAGGCCTTGGCATCAACCTGAAAATGACGCGGCTTCTCGTGCTGCTGGTGGTCGCCATGCTCACCGCTGCCTCAACGCTGATCGTCGGTCCGCTGACCTTCATCGGCCTGATGGCGCCGCATCTTGCCCGTCGCCTTGGCCTTTCCCGTGCGCTGCCGCAGGCCATTGGCGCGGTGCTCGCCGGCGCGCTGATCATGGTCGCCGCCGACTGGATCGGCCGCACCGCCATCTTCCCGCGCCAGATCCCGGCCGGTCTCGTCGCCACGCTGATCGGTGGCCCGGTGCTGATGTGGCTGCTGCGCCGCCGCTGACCTTTTTGTCCCTGTGGAGATATCCATGTCCAAGTCGATGCCAGCCCTGATCGCCGACACGACGGTCCACGACTTTGTCCCGGCGCATGGCGGCGCCGCCTGGCGGGTATTCCTGCATGTGCCGTCCGGGCCAGTGCCCGAGGCCGGCTGGCCCGTCCTCTACATGACCGACGGCAACGCCGTCATCGGCACAGCGGTCGACGCCATGCGTGCGCAGGCCTTCTATCCCACGGGCACCAATGTCGGCTGGGGCGTCATCGTCGCCATCGGCTATCCCGTAGAGGGCGCCTATGATCCGCTGCGGCGTTCATGGGATCTCGCCCCGCCGCCGGGCAAGACCTATCCGCCCTTCTCCGAGGGCACGCCCGAAGTCCGGACCGGTGGGGCAGGGGAATTCCTTGCCTTCATCGAGGACGAGCTGAAGCCATGGGTCGCCAGTCGGGTCACGGTCGATGCAAGCCGCCAGGCGCTTTACGGCCATTCCTTCGGTGGCCTGTTTGCGCTCTACGCCCTGTTCACGCGGCCTTCGGCCTTCCAGACCTGGATCGCGGCGAGCCCCACCATCTATTGGGAGGATCGTGCCATCGACCGCTTTCTCGAAACCTTCGAGGCCGCCGTTCCCGAGGGCCTGACGGCGACCATGATCCTGTCGGCCGGCGAATACGAGACGGAGAAGCTGGCACCGTTCCAGATCGGCGCCGAGGACGAGGAAAAGCGCCTGCAGCAGAAGAAGGTGACACGCACCGACGAATTCGCGCGGACGATGGCGGAGCGTCTCCATGCCTTCCCGGGCGTGCGCGCGAGCTTCGAACTGCATGCCGGCGAGAACCACATGTCGATCCTGCCGGTCACCGTCAATCGCGCGGTTCAGGCGGCGTTTGCGCTGAGGAAGGATACCGCCCTTTGCTGAACGCTGCAGCAAGGCGGTCGGCGCCTCGCGCCGTCATTCCTGTGAAGGGGAGGCGCTCAATCGGCGGTAGGAGACGCCGCCGAAGGTTGCCGTCACAAAGTCCGTGACGGACATCTTGCGCTTGCCTCCGTCGCTGCAGGCGTAAACCGGCCAACCGGCATCGCTGCATTCGCTGGCAGCGCAGATGCGCGCCAGGCAGTTCCCGATAGTCAGCCGGGAGCCGCC
>NZ_RZRQ01000240.1:0-9059 GCF_003997785.1 Mesorhizobium sp. M7D.F.Ca.US.004.01.2.1
CTGAGGCACCGTGCCTGATCCGAGCCAAACAAAAACCCGCGGGATCGCTCCCGCGGGTTTTGCTTTCGAGCCGATGCCTTGTTCAGCCGTGCGCGAGCACGGCCAGTAGCAGGAGCGCCACGATATTGGTGATCTTGATCGCCGGGTTGACGGCCGGGCCAGCGGTGTCCTTGTAGGGATCGCCGACCGTGTCGCCGGTCACCGAAGCCTTGTGCGCTTCGGAACCCTTGAGATGCTTGACGCCGTCCTTGTCGACAAAGCCGTCTTCGAAAGACTTCTTGGCGTTGTCCCAGGCACCGCCGCCAGAGGTCATCGAGATAGCGACGAACAGGCCATTGACGATGACGCCGAGCAGCGAGGCACCAAGGGCGGCAAAGGCGGACGCCTTCGAGCCCGAGATCAGCAGCACGCCGAAATAGACGACGAGCGGCGCCAGCACCGGCAGCAGCGACGGGATGATCATCTCGCGGATTGCTGCCTTGGTCAGAAGGTCGACCGCGCGTGCGTAGTTCGGCTTCGAGGTGCCAGCCATGATGCCCGGATCCTCGCGGAACTGCTTGCGCACTTCCTCGACGATGGCGCCCGCCGCGCGGCCGACGGCCGTCATGGCAATGCCGCCGAACAGATACGGGATCAGGCCGCCGAAGATCAGGCCGGCGACGACATAGGGGTTGGAGAGATCGAAGGAGATCTCGCCCATACCCTGGAAGTAGGGATATTTGTCGCCATTGGCGGCAAAGAACTTCAGGTCGTTCGAGTAGGCGGCAAACAGCACCAGCGCGCCGAGACCGGCCGAACCGATGGCGTAGCCCTTGGTCACCGCCTTGGTGGTGTTGCCGACCGCGTCGAGCGCGTCGGTGGACTGGCGCACTTCCTTGGGCAGGCCGGCCATTTCAGCAATGCCGCCGGCATTGTCGGTGACCGGGCCGAAGGCGTCGAGAGCAACGATCATGCCGGCAAGGCCGAGCATCGTGGTGACCGCGATCGCCGTACCGAAGAGACCGGCGAGCTGATAAGTCGAGATGATGCCGCCGACGATGACGATCGCCGGCAGCGCCGTCGATTCCAGCGAGACCGCAAGGCCCTGGATGACGTTGGTGCCGTGACCGGTGACCGACGCCTGGGCGATGGAGTTGACCGGGCGCTTGTTGGTGCCGGTATAGTATTCGGTGATCACGACGATGAGACCGGTCACCACGAGGCCGACGAGGCCGCAGATGAACAGGTTCTTGCCGGTGATGGCCATGCCGGCAACGGTGCCGATCTCGCCCCAGCCCAGGGTGACCGAGGTGGCGACGCCAAGACCGACGATGGATAGCAGGCCGGTGACGATCAGGCCCTTGTAGAGTGCGCCCATGATCGAGCCGTTGGAACCGAGCTTGACGAAGAAGGTGCCGACGATCGAGGTCAGGATGCAAGCGCCGCAGATGGCGAGCGGATAAAGCATGGCCGCACCCAGGACAGGGGTGCCGCCAAAGAAGATGGCAGCCAGAACCATGGTGGCGACGACGGTCACCGCATAGGTCTCGAACAGGTCGGCGGCCATGCCGGCGCAGTCGCCGACATTGTCGCCGACATTGTCGGCGATGGTGGCCGGATTGCGCGGATCGTCTTCGGGAATACCGGCTTCGACCTTGCCGACGAGATCGCCGCCGACATCCGCCCCCTTGGTGAAGATACCGCCGCCGAGACGGGCGAAGATCGAGATCAGCGATGCGCCGAAGCCGAGCGAGACCAGCGAGTCGATGACGATGCGGTCATTGGGCTGAAGGCCCATGAAGTGGGTCAGGACAAGGTAGTAGATCGATACGCCGAGCAAGGCCAGGCCAGCAACCAGCATGCCGGTGATGGCGCCCGATTTGAACGCTATGTCGAGGCCGGCAGCGAGGCTGTTTGATGCGGCCTGCGCCGTGCGAACGTTGGCGCGAACGGAGACATGCATGCCGATGAAGCCGGCGGCGCCCGAAAGCACCGCACCGATCAGGAAGCCGATCGCGGCGGTGATGGACAGCAACCACCAGGCGAGCACAAGGACGACGACGCCAACGATAGCGATGGTGGTGTACTGACGCGCCAAATAGGCTTGTGCGCCCTCGCGGATAGCCGCGGAGATTTCCTGCATGCGTGCATTGCCCTGATCGGCCGCAAGGACCGAACGTGTCGCCCAGATGGCGTAAAGGATTGAAAGCAGGCCGCAGGCGATGACGGCGGAAATAATTGTCATTGCCGGATTTTCCTCGATTGATGGCCCAAAAGAACCCCTCCCTGGGCCGTTGAGACAGAGACCGGATTCCTCAGACGGAATCCAACCCTTCGCAGCGGTGTATGCGAAACGGGGCTCGGAACGTCAAGATATTGTTCGGTTTTTGCCCGGCTTTCGCCGCAATGCCTTCTTGCAAACCGATTGAATTTATTCAGATCGGGCCATGCCCGGCACTGAAGGGCTTGTGGCGGCCCTGAAAGCTCAGTCGTTGAGTCCAGCCAGCTGCTCGTCCGTTGGTCAGGTCAGAACAGGTGCAACACGACCAATCAGCCGATGCCCGCACTCTGCGCCCAAGCCCAGCTCGCTTCTGAGAGCAGCGGCCCTCCGAACTTGATCCAATTCTCTCGGTCGCCCACAGAAAGTAGCGGGTCACTGACAGAATCCAGGCAGAGCCGACTCGCGTCTTCGGCTATCTTCGAAATTGAAACTTTCCTGGCGACAAAGAAGGTCGACGCCGTGCCGTTGCGTTTCCGTTGGCGGTGCAGGGTCAAATAGGTGCCGCGACGTACCCGCCTAGTATAGAAACGTTGAGCACATGAACGAAGTCAAACCTCTAACCAAAATGGCTTAGGCACAAATGGGATTTGCAAGAGAACTTAGAACCAAGCTTGGGCTTAGACGAGTTCCCAATCCGGAAGTCCTGCCGCAGCATGCATCAGTTGGCCGCAGGACATACAGTGTGAAGCCCAGCAATATCTATTGGTGCGATGAAACCTCGCCGCTAAGAATAGGAGCGTTCTGTTCAATAGCGGAGGAAGTCCTATTCCTTTGTCGCGCCAATCATCCGACGCAGTTTGTCTCAACTTTCCCATTCCGAGCTCTCATGACAAAGTCGATGGTTGCCTATAGTGATCTGGTGGTCAACGGACCGACTGAAATCGGCAACGATGTATGGATCGGACGACGCGCAATCATCATGCCAGGAATAACGATTGGTGATGGTGCCGTTGTTGGAGCCGGCTCGATCGTAACGAAGGACGTAGCTCCCTATGCGATCGTCGCCGGAAATCCTGCCAAGCTCATCCGTAACAGGTTTACTGACGACCAGATTGCGAGATTGCTTGCTATCCGCTGGTGGGAATGGAGCGACGAGAAGATCATAGCAGAACAGCCGAGGTTCTTTGGCCCGGTTGACGCCTTCATTGCCGCGAGTAGCGCGTCATAGCGCATCAGCGTCAGGTGAGGTCGCGAACTAGGCCGCCTCTCTGCCCATACGGCGCGCCGTGTAGCGCTCGATCGCCGACAGACCGTCATAGATCAGCACGGCAAGGGCTGCCACGATCAGGCCGCCCTGCAGGATGAAAGCAAGGTTGTTGGACAACAGCCCGGCGATGATCACTTCGCCCAGGGTCTTTGCGGCCACGGTCGAGCCGATGGTGGCGGTGGCAAGGCTGATGACCACCGACAGCCTGATGCCGCCGAGAATGATCGGGGCGCTGAGCGGCAGCTCGACCTTGGTGAGCCGTTGCCAACCGGTCATGCCGGCACCGCGCGCCGCCTCGACCACATTGGCCGGCAGCGTCGTCAGGCCGGTCAGCGCATTCTCGAAGATAGGCAGCAGGCCGTAGAGAAACAGCGCGATCAGCGTCGGCTTCTCGCCGAAGCCAACGGCCGGCACCGCGAGCGCCAGCACCGCCACCGGCGGAAAGGTCTGGCCGATGTTGACCAGGCTGCGCGACAGCGGCAGGAATTCGGCACCGGCCGGTCTGGTGACCAGGATGGCAAGCGCCACCGCGACGATGGTTGCAGCCACGGTGGCGATCAGAACCGTGCGCAAATGCAGCAATGTCAGCGTCAGCAGGCTGCCCTGGTTGTAGATCACCGGCGCATTGTTCTCGGTCAACGGCTTCAGCAGTGGCTCGAACCAGCCGGGATTGGTGACAAAGGCGACGAGCAGCACCACCAAGGCCAGCCTGAGCAGCGATGGAAGCCAGGCCTTCATGCCGGCCTCGCCGCGCGTTTCACCAGACCGTCGACGGTGACGCGGCCAAGCGGCTTGCCGTCGGCGCCTTTGACGGGCAGCGCCGGCCGGCCCGACCACAACAATTCGGCCAGTGCGTCGCGCTGGCTGGCGTCGCCGGGGATCGCTTCGCCTTCGGCCGAGCCCTTCTCCACGGCATCGCGGACGCGACCGAGCGACAGCAACCGGAACGGCCGCTCGCTGGCGCCGACCAGGGTCTCGACGAAGGCACTTGCAGGCTTCGCCAGGATCTCGGCTGGCTTGGCGTATTGCACGAGCTTGCCGGCATCCATGACCGCGATCTTGTCGCCCATATGCACGGCCTCTTCCATGTCGTGGGTGACGAGGATGATGGTGGTGCCGAAGCGCTTCTGGATCGCCAGCAGATCCTCCTGCGCCTTGGTGCGGATGATCGGATCCAACGCGCCGAACGGTTCGTCCATCAACAGCACGTTGGGCTCGGCGGCGAGCGCGCGGGCAACGCCGACACGCTGCTGCTGGCCGCCGGACAGTTCGTGCGGGTAGCGCGGACCGAATGCTTCGGGATCGAGCTGATAGAGCGTCATCAACTCGTCGACCCGGGCCTTGATGCGGGCCTTGTCCCAGCCGAGCAGCACCGGCACGGTGGCAATGTTCTGCGCCACCGTACGATGCGGAAACAGGCCGTGGCCCTGGATGGCGTAGCCGATGCTGCGGCGCAGCTCGTAACCCGGCAGCGAACGATTGTCGGCGCCGTCGAGCTTGATGATGCCCGAGGTCGGCTCGACCAGCCGGTTGATCATGCGCAGCAGCGTCGTCTTGCCGGAACCGGAGGTGCCGACAATGACGCAAACCGTGCGCGGCTCGATGACCATCGAAACGTCATCGACCACTGTTGTCGCGTCATAGCGCTTGGTAATACCTTCGATCTCGATCATGCCGTTTCAACCCTGCGCTTGGTGGCAGTCATTTCGATCACCGCATCGAGGATGATGGCGGCGGCGAAGGCGAGCGCGACCGTTGGCACGGCGCCGAGCAGCACAAGGTCCATCGCCGTCTGGCCAACGCCCTGGAAGACGAAGACGCCGAAACCACCGCCACCGATCAGCGCGGCAATGGTGGCAAGGCCGATGTTCTGCACCAAAACGATGCGGATGCCGGTGAGAATGACAGGAAATGCCAGCGGAAACTCGACGCCGAACAGGCGCTGCCTGTCGGTCATGCCCATGCCGCGCGCGGCGTCGTTGGCGGCCCGCGGCACGCCGGCGAGACCGACCACGGTGTTGGCCACCACCGGCAGCAGCGAATAGAGGAACAGTGCGACGAAGGCGGGTGCTGTGCCGATGCCACGAATGCCGAGCGCGGCAGCCCCCGGCACATGCGTGGCGACCCAGCCGAGTGGCGCGATCAGCAGGCCGAACAGCGCGATCGAGGGAATGGTCTGGATGATGTTGAGCACGTTGAGCACGCCGGCGCGCAGCCTTTCGACGCGATGGCACAGGATGCCGAGCGGCAGGCCGACGATCACCGCAGCAGCCAGCGAACCGAGCGCCAGCGTCACATGCTTGGAGCCTTCCGCCCAGAAACTGTCGGCGCGGTTGGCGTATTCCTTCAGGATGGAAAGGTCGTTCCAGCTTCCCGAAATCAGCAAAAGACCGATCGCCGCGCTGGCCGCGACCAGCACACCAACCCGCCCCCAGGGCGACAGGTTCAGCCGTGTCAGCACATCAGCCAGCAAAAGCGTGAAGGCAAAGATGAGAATCCAGAAGCCTGAGGCCGGCGAAACCCTCGCAAAGGTGTTGCCCGCCGGCGTGAGAAATGTGCCGGCGACGCCAACCAGCAGCGCGAGCGCGGCAAGCGCCACCACGCTGGCGGCGAGGCGCAGCACAAGCGGCGTCCTGAACAGAGCAATGAGCGCGGCGACGACGATGATGGCGAGCAGCAGCGCCCCGATGGTTGCCGGCAGCGCCTCGAGAATCGAGCGCGCCTGGCCGGGGACGATGCGGTTAGCGCGGAACGTGGCAAAGGGCGCGGCAAAAGCCGCATAGGCTGATATCGCGGCGATGACCACGCCGAGCTTGTCGAACCGAATGTTCACGCCCTCCCCCGTCAGTCGATCCGGCGCGCCACGAAAGCGGCGCGCCGGAATCGTCCTACTTCAGGAAGCCGTTCTTCTTCAGGAAGTCTTCGGCGACGCCCTTGACCGGCTCGCCGCCGACCTGCACGCGACCGTTCAACTCCTGCAGCGTGACGAGGTCGAGTTTGGCGAAGACCGGCTTGAGCAGCGTCTCGATCTCGGGATGTTCCTTCAGCACCTTTTCGCGAATGATTGGCGCCGGTTGGTAGACCGGCTGCACGCCCTTGTCGTCGTCGAGCACGACGAGCCCGGACGGTGCGATGCCGCCATCGGTGCCGTAGACCATGGCGGCGTTGGCGCCACTGGTCTGGTTGGCGGCGGCAGCGATGGTGGCCGCGGTGTCGCCGCCCGAGAGCGTGATCAGTTGCTCAGGCTTCAGCGTGAAGCCATAGGTGGTCTGGAAGGCCGGCAGAGCAGCGGCCGAATTGACGAACTCGGCGGAAGCCGCCAGCACCACCTGGCCGCCGCCCGCGACATATTTGCCGAAGTCGGTGAGCGTGGCGAGCTTGTTGGTCTCGGCGACTTCCTTGCGCAACGCGATCGCCCAGGTGTTGTTGGCGGGCGACGGCGACAGCCAGACGATCTTGTTGGCGTCGTAGTCGAGCTTCTTGGCTGTCTCATAAGCCTTGGCGGCATCTTTCCAGACCGGGTCGTCGGCCTTCTCGAAGAAGAAGGCGGCGTTGCCGGTGTATTCCGGATAGATGTCGATCTCGCCGGCGGTGATCGCCTTGCGCACCACCGGCGTGCCGCCGAGCTGGATACGGTCTGATGTCTTGATGTTGTTGGCGTTGAGGACGAGCTGGATGATGTTGCCGAGCACGCCGCCCTCGGTGTCGATCTTCGAAGAGACAACCACCTGGGCGCTGGCGGAAGCCACTGTTACGCCGAGCGCCAATGCCGCGCCGGCCAGAACCTTGACTGAAAACATCGTGAAAACCCCTTGCTATGAACCGAAATGCGGTGACCGCATATGAGCATGGCTTCAACGGCCAGTCGGGGCACACGGTTTCATAACAAGGGGGATCAGCGCAATATTTTTGTTCGGAAGGCCGATTTCGAGGCGAAGCTGGCGATCTGCTGCCATCTGGCGGATAATGCAATGAGGGTGCGGGTGGCAAACACGGAGAGCGTGTCATGGCCATACACAAAGTCGGTTACCTCATCGGCAGTCTTGCCCGGGAATCCATCAACCGCAAGCTCGCGAAGGCGCTCGTTCAACTGGCTCCTCCGGAACTTGAAATGACGGAAATCGCCTTCAAGGATCTGCCCCTTTACAGCTACGATTATGACGCGAATTTCCCACCGGTCGCCCGGGATTTCAAAAAGGCGATCGCCTCCGTTCAGGCCGTGCTGTTCGTTACCCCGGAGTACAATCGCTCGATCCCTGGCGGATTGAAGAACGCGATCGACTGGGCCAGCCGCCCCTATGGAAAGAATTCATTCGCGCGCAAACCGTCAGCCGTTATCGGAACATCGCCGGGCGCCATCGCAACCGCTGTCGCCCAACAAAGCCTGCGCAGCGTTCTGAGCTTCTGCAACTCACCCCAGATGAATGCGCCGGAAGCCTATATCCAGTTCACGCCGGGACTGATAACGGACGACGGCGAAGTGACGGTCGAATCCACCGAGGACTTCCTACGCAACTACATGGCTG
The DNA here is from genome assembly GCF_003997785.1 of Mesorhizobium sp. M7D.F.Ca.US.004.01.2.1. Classification (NCBI taxonomy): domain Bacteria; kingdom Pseudomonadati; phylum Pseudomonadota; class Alphaproteobacteria; order Hyphomicrobiales; family Phyllobacteriaceae; genus Mesorhizobium; species Mesorhizobium sp. M7D.F.Ca.US.004.01.2.1. Next base: position 7,994 of record NZ_RZRQ01000240.1, read on the forward strand.
AATTCCACATGTTCATAGCGCGGGTGCTTCAGGTGTTGCCGCCGGACGCATAGGTTTGGCGTCAAACCGGGCGCGCGCTCATCACCTTCAGCGCGCCTAGCGCCACGAAACAGAGCACAGCAACCGGGAATATCATCCAGTTCAGCATCTCCCAGCCCCAGGCATTGTAGACCATGCCCGACATCAGCGAGGCGCAGGCGACGGAGCCGAACAGGACGAAATCGTGGAAGCCTTGCACCTTGCCCTTTTCCGACGGCCGGTAGCTGGCCGCCACCATCGCCGTGGCGCCGATGAAGCCGAAATTCCAGCCGAGGCCGAGCAGGATCAGCGATGTCCAGAATTGCCAGAGCGCCAGGCCCGACAGAGCGACAATGGCGCAGCCGATGAGCAGGATCAGGCCGAGGGCCACAATGCGTTCGGCGCCGAAGCGATGGATCAGCGAGCCGGTGAAGAAGCTTGGCGCGAACATCGCCATGACGTGCCAGGAGATGCCGAGCGTCGCGTCATCCTCCGACAGTCCGCAACCGACCATGGCCAGCGGTGCGCCGGTCATGACGAAGCTCATCAGCGCGTAGCTGCCGACCGCGCAGAAAAGTGCGGCGACGAAGCGCGGCTGCGTGACGATTTCGGCCAATGGCCTGGCGTCGCTGGCGGCGATCTCCACCTTGCCGGATGCTTTCGCCGGCAGCCGCAGGAACGACAGGATGATGGCGCCGACCGCGGCCAACGGCAGGATGGAGACGAACGAACCGGCAAACATCACCGGCGCCAACAATTCGCGGGTGAAGATGACGATCTGCGGCCCGAGGATGGCGGTGATGATACCACCGGCCAGCACGAAGGAGATGGCGCGCGCCTTGAATTCCGGCGGTGCGTTGTCGGCGGCGGCGAAGCGGAACTGCTGGACGAAGGCGCCGCCGACACCGATCGTGAGCAAGCCAAAGGCAAACAGCCAGAAGCTGCTTTGGAAGAGCGCAAGCGTGGCGACGAGGCCGCCAAGCGCCGTGACGATTGTTCCGGTCATGAAGCCGCCGCGCTGGCCCATGCTGCGGATGATGGCCGCCGC
>NZ_RZRQ01000241.1:0-9016 GCF_003997785.1 Mesorhizobium sp. M7D.F.Ca.US.004.01.2.1
GCCGCTTGGTGGTGAACGCAGTGCCAAGTTTTCCCTTGAAGGCCAGAAACGCGATGATCGGGAAGATGGCGAAGAAGGAGCGGAAGAAGACAATCTCGCCCGCCGGAACGGTGCCTGCGGCCTTGATGCAGGTCTGCATGCCGACGAAGACCGCCACCGAGATGATCTTGAGCGTGATGCCGGTGAGCGTGTTGTGCCCGCCGGCACGATCGCTGGCTGCGGCTGTGGAGCTGCCTGGGCCTGCTGTCACGCTCCCGCGGCTTCCCGGATCGTTGCCCAGATGCGCGCCGGCGTCGCCGGCATGTCGATGTGCCTGACGCCGTAGGCGCGCCAAAGCGCATCGGTCACCGCATTGAGTGCGGCCGGCGTCGAACCGATGGTGCCGGCCTCGCCTGCCCCCTTGATGCCGAGCGCATTGGTCGTCGACGGCACGTTGCGGGTCTCGAAATGAAAGAACGGGAAATTGTCAGCGCGCGGCATGGCGTAGTCCATGAAGCTCGCCGTCAGCAGTTGCCCGTCCTCGCCATAGATGGTGTCCTCGGTCAGTGCCTGGCCGATGCCTTGCACGACGCCGCCATGCACCTGGCCAGCGAGCAGGATCGGATTCACGGTGACGCCGAAATCGTCGACGATGGTGTAGCGGACAATCTCGGTGGCGCCGGTGTCGGGATCGATCTCGACCTCGCAGATATGGGTGCCGTTGGGGTAGGTGCACTCGTCCTGCACGAACTCGCCGAAGCCTTTGAGATCATCCGGCGTCTTGGCGGCCTTGGCGATGGCGGAAAAATCGATCGTGCGATCGGTGCCGACGATGCGGGCAACACCATCGGACAGCTCGATGTCGCCGGCAGAGGCTTCAAGCTCGTCGGCGGCGATGCGCCTGATCTTGTTGGCCAGATCCTCGCCCGCGCGGGAAGCTGATACACCCCCCAGCGGAATGGAGCGCGAGCCGCCGGTGCCGCCGCCGGCCTTCAGTTCGTCGGTATCGCCCTGGCGGACATGGATCTTGTCGATGTCGAGATTGAGCTTCTCCGACAGGAACTGCGCATAGGCGGTGGCGTGCCCCTGCCCGTTAGTCTGGGTGCCGATCTTCAACGTCACCGTGCCGTCGCCATTGAGTTCGACAAAGGCCGGCTCCGAGCCCGGAAAGGCGCAGGCCTCGATATAGGTCGCCATGCCGAGGCCGCGGATCTTTCCGCCAGCTTTCGACTGCGCCAGCCGCGCCGGGAACGCTTTCCATTCGGACCGTTCAATGGCGCGCTCCATATGGCCTTCGAATTCACCATTGTCGTAAAGGCGGCCGGTCTGCGTCCGGTAGGGAAACTGCTCCGGCCGGATGAAGTTGCGGCGGCGGATCTCCTCGACAGGCAGGCTGAGATCATGGGCGCAGGCATCTACAAGCTTTTCCAGCAGGAACGCTGCTTCCGGCCGACCGGCACCGCGATAGGCATCGACCGGGCAGGTGTTGGTGTAGAGACCGGTGACCGAGACGTCGAGCGCCTGGATGTCATAGACACCGGTCGACATGGTGACGCCGATATAGGGAATAAACGGACCGTATTGCGAGATATACGCGCCGATGTTAGCGAGCAGGTCCACCTTCATGCCGAGGAAGCGGCCATCCTTGTCCAGCGCCATCTCGGCAGTCACGAAATTGTCGCGCCCTTGCGCGTCGGTCAGGAAGTGCTCGGTGCGGTCGCCGGCCCATTTGACCGGGCGGCCAAGCCGCTTTGCCGCCTCCAGCACCAGCGGATATTCGCGGTAGACGAAGCTCTTGGGGCCGAAACCGCCGCCGACATCGGGGGTGATGACGCGCAGCTGATTTTTCTTGATCTTGAACAGGCCGGCCAGGATGTACTGCATGGAATGCACGCCCTGCGACCCCGTGGTCAGCACGAAGCGGTTCTCGTCAATGTTCCACTCGCCGATCGCCGAGCGCGGCTCCATGTAGTTGCAGTCCAGCCGGTTGTTGACGAATTCGATGCGGGTGACATGGGCGGCTTTGGCGAAAGCCGCCTTGGTCTTCTTCTTGTCGCCTATGTGGTAGGTGAAGGCGCGGTTGGAACCGAGCTCCGGCCAGACCAGCGGCGTGCCTTCGGCAAGTGCCGTTGCCGTCCCGGAGGCCGCATCTTCGCTGTCATAGTCGACGTCGATCAGTTCAGCGGCATCCTGCGCCAAAGCACGGCTGTCGGCGACGACGAAGGCAACGGCATCGCCGACATAGTTGACCCGGTCGCGGCACAGGATCGGGATGTCACGCGTCGGCGCCTTGGTGCCGTCCGGCTGTTCCTGCATGACACCGGACTTGAGATCGCCGAGATGAGCGAGGTCCTTGCCGGTCAGCACCAGATGCACGCCGGGTGCCGCCTTCGCCGCCTCGGTCGAACCGATGGTGAAGCTGGCCTTGGCGACTGGCGAGCGCAGAACATAGCCATGCAGGACGCCAGCCGGCTGGATGTCGTCGGTATAGCGGCCCTGTCCCTGGATGAAGGCGGCATCCTCGCGCCGCAGCACGGATGCGCCCATGCCGAATTTCGGTGTGACGACGGTCAATGGATGCCTCGCGGTGATGACGGAGAAGGAAGGCCTGAAATAGGCATTGCCTCAGTTTTGTCGAGGGGCCGTTTCGTGTAAAGAGCGCGGACTTCAAATTTCTTGGACCAGCGGACACAATCCGCCGCCAACGCCATCGACAGGAAAACCCACGGAATGCGCACGGACACCGGCCAGGTCTTCAAGCTCGAAGACTATCGCCCCAACGACTACCTCATTCCGCAAACCAACCTCACTTTCCGCCTTTCGCCAGACGCAACGCACGTCACCGCCTTGCTTACGGTCGAGCGCCGTGATGGCGTCTCCGTGTCGGCACCATTGGTGCTCGACGGCGACGGGCTGACGCTCAAGCGCATCGAGATCGACGGCAAGAAGGTGAAACCGGCGGATATGCTGGCGAGCCCGGACCAGCTGACCATCCTCAAGCCGCCGGCCGCGCGCCGCTTCCAACTGCTGATCGAGACCGAGTTGGCGCCGGCGGGCAATGAAGCGCTGATGGGCCTCTACCGCTCGAGCCATGTCTACTGCACGCAATGCGAGGCCGAGGGCTTCCGCCGCATCACCTATTTCCTCGATCGACCCGACATCCTGTCTGTCTACACGGTGCGCATAGAGGCAATGCGCGACGAGGCGCCACTGCTCCTGTCCAACGGCAACCCGGTCGACAAGGGTGACCTCGGCGACGGCTGGCACTATGCTAGTTGGCACGACCCCTTCCCCAAGCCATCCTATCTGTTCGCATTGGTGGCCGGCAATCTCGGCCAGGTCGCCGACAGTTTCGTCACCCTGTCCGGCCGCACGGTTGAGCTCGGCATCTATGTCGAGCCCGGCAAGGAGAAGCTGGCCGGCTACGCGATGGACGCCCTGAAGCGGTCGATGAAATGGGACGAGGAGGCTTTCGGCCGGGAATACGATCTCGACGTCTTCAACATCGTCGCCGTGTCCGATTTCAACATGGGCGCGATGGAGAACAAGGGTCTCAATATCTTCAACGACAAATATGTTCTGGCCGATCAGGAGACCGCGACGGATGCCGATTTCGCCAATATCGAGGCGATCATCGCGCATGAGTATTTCCACAATTGGACAGGCAACAGAATCACTTGCCGCGACTGGTTCCAGCTCTGCCTGAAGGAAGGCCTGACCGTTTTCCGCGACCACGAGTTCTCCGCCGATCAGCGCTCGCGCGCGGTCAAGCGCATCGCCGAAGTGCGCACGCTGCGCGCCCATCAGTTTCCCGAGGACCAAGGCCCGCTGGCGCATCCGGTGCGGCCGCGCCGCTACCGCGAGATCAACAATTTCTACACGGCGACGGTCTACGAGAAGGGCTCCGAAGTGGTGCGCATGATCCGCACAATTCTCGGAGTCGACGCCTTTCGCGCCGGCATGGACCTCTATTTCGAGCGGCACGACGGTGACGCGGCGACGATCGAGGATTTCATCAAGGTGTTCGAGGATGCGTCCGGCCGCGACCTGTCGCAGTTCGCGCTCTGGTATCATCAGGCGGGAACGCCCAACCTGACGATCAGTTCGACGCACAATCCGGCTGCGCGCGAGTTCACGCTCGAAATCGAGCAGTCGGTGCCGCCGACACCCTCCGAAAGCCGCAAGCGGCTGATGCACATCCCGCTTGCCTTCGGCCTGATCGGCGCCGGCGGCAAGCCCGTGGCGTATAGCGGCGTCGAGGGCGCCAGTGTCGAGGATGGCGTCATCCATGTCCGCAAGCGCCGCCACATGGTGCGGTTTTCAGGCGTCGCCGAGCGCCCGGCCGTCTCGCTCAACCGCGGTTTTTCGGCGCCGGTGACCCTGGCGGTCGAACAGAAGACCGACGACCAGTTCTTCCTCGCCCGCCACGACAGCGACGCCTTCTCGCGCTGGCAGGCCTTCAACACATTGCTGACCGACGCACTGATTGCCGCCTTCCGAGAAATCCTCGGAGGCAAGCAGCCGGTCTTCGCGGCGCGTCTGACCGAACTCGCCGGCAGTATCGCCGCCGACGAGACGCTGGAGCCGGCCTACCGCGCGCTGGCGCTGGCGCTGCCCGGCGAAGCAGACATTGCCCGCGACATCGGCAGGAATATCGACCCCGATGCCATCTATGCGGCTCGCGAGGCGCTGGCGCTGGCGATCGGCACCGCGAACCGGGACGCCTTTTCGGGCCTCTACCTCAGCCTTGCCGACAAGGCCGCGTTCAGCCCCGACGCGGCGAGCGCCGGACGACGCGCCTTGCGCAACACCCTGCTGGATTATCTGGCACTGCAGCCGGGCGGAGCGGCACTCGCCGCCGGGCATTTCCAGTCGGCGACCAACATGACCGACCGCGCGGCAGCGCTTGCCGTGCTCGCGCATCGTCACCATGGTTCGGCCGAGGCGGTCAAAGCGCTGGCGGCTTTCGAGACGATCTATGGGTCTGACCCGCTGGTCATGGACAAATGGTTCCAAATCCAGGCCAGCGTTCCGGGGCCGCAGACCGTCGACACAGTGCGGGCCCTGACCAGCCACCCGGCCTTCTCGATGGGCAATCCGAACCGGGTGCGCTCGCTGATCGGCACCTTCTCCAGTGCCAACCAGACCGGCTTCCACCGCGCCGACGGCGAAGGCTACTGGTTCTTTGCTCAGACTGTGCTCGAGGTCGAAAAACGCAACCCGCAAGTGGCGGCAAGGCTGGCGACGGCGCTCAGATCGTGGCGTTCGCTCGAACCTTTGCGGCAGGCCAAGGCCAGGGAAGCGCTGCTGTCGATCGCCGGCGCCGAAAACCTGTCGGCTGATCTGCGGGATATCGTCGAGCGCACGCTGGCGTGAGTGCGTAATCTCTTCAAGCGCCCGTTAGACCAGTCCCGGCTGATGGGACTGGGGCCTAGCGGTCAACTCGATTCCGAGCGCCTTCATCACGGCAATCGTCGTTTTCAGGGTCGGATTGCCGTTCTCACTGAACGAGCGATAAAGCTGTTCACGCGAAAGTCCCGTCTGGCTCGCTATCTGGGCCATGCCTTTGGCGCGGGCCACGACCCCCAGCGCGTGCGCGATATAGCCGGAATCCTCGGAAGCAAATGCTTCCGCCATGAAGGCCGCAATGGCCTCATCGGAGGTCAGGCCTTCCGCCGGATCAAAGGTTGTCAGTTTTTCAGCCATGTCATTCACTCCATTCTTTTGCCAGCCGTTTCGCTGTCGTGATGTCCTTCTTCTGAGTGCCTTTGTCGCCCCCGCATAGGAGGACGATGATCGTGCTCCCCCGCTTCTGAAAATACACGCGGTAGCCGGGACCGTAGTGGATACGCAACTCGCTTATCCCCTCCCCCACGGGCTCGACATCTCCCGGATGCCCATAGGCAAGACGGTCGAGCCGGGCAAAGATCGCTCCTCGGGCGCGCTCATCCCTCAGTCGCGTCCACCATTTTCGGAACGTTTCGGTCTGCTTCAGATCGATCATGAGAGAGTGTAGTTTATAAACTACAATCTGTCAAGCAAACCTCAGAGAGATGGTCGCGCACTCCATAGGGGGCATTGGCCCATTTCGGCGTTATTTTAGTCGATTTTTAATCTTTTTTCGCCGGACCACTGGACAAGGCGAATCACCTTTGATTCTTTACTGACGATTCGGATGTGCGGCGTTTGCCGGATCAACAAGCAGCATAGGCAAATTCGGGGAGTGCCATTTATGGCGAAGGCGGACGCGTGGGGCGCGCCCGGAGGGACGGCTTTTGCGCATCGTGAGACGCGCAGCGACGGCCTTGCTGGGAATACGCGGCTCATCGCCGAACCGGCCTACCGGCGGCTTCTGGCCGCCGAGCCGCTGCTGCGCCGATCGATACCCGTCCTGATCATCACATTCCTGATCGTCATCGCGGCACTGCGCGTGCTGTCGCTGATGAACGAGCGCGACGATGTCGAGCGCAATGCCAAGGCGATCCTGACGCTGGCGGCTGGCCAGCTGGCCAGTTCGCTCGCCACCACCTCGGACACGGTGCCCGGCGCCATCCAGGATCTGCTGGAGACCACCAGCCGTCAGGGCGCGATGGGCCGCAGCCATGTGCTCGTCATCACCGACAGTGCGTTCAAGATCGTCGCGGTGACACCGCGCTCGGTGCCATGGCAGGGCCATTCGCTCGACGGCCTCGTCGAAGGCGGCCAGCCATTGTTCATGTTCGGCGATCGCGCCGGCGTCATGGACGTCAACATCGACGGACGCGACTGGTACGCGGCGGTCAGCCTGGCGAATGGCCAGAAAGGTGCGTCGGCGGCCCTGGTGCCGCAGGACGCGGTTTTCGATGCCTGGCGCAAGACTGTTTCGCTGAACGTCACCCTGTTCGTGCTGACGGCCGGTGTGCTGATCGTCATCCTCTACGCCTATTTCGGCCAGGCGGCGCGTGCGCAGGCGGCTGACCGCATCTACCTCGAAGCACATCAGCGCATCGACATGGCACTGGTTCGCGGCCGCTGCGGCCTGTGGGACTGGGACATGGTGCGCGGCAAGATGTACTGGTCGCGCTCGATGTACGACATGCTCGGCTACAAGCCCTGCGACACGATGCTGTCCTTCGGCGAGGTCGATCAGATCATCCATCCCGAGGACGGCGACCTGTTCGAGCTCGCCAACAGAATTGTCGCGCGCGAGATCGACCATATCGACCAGGTGTTCCGGATGCGGCATTCCGACGGCCAATGGGTCTGGATGCGCGCCCGGGCACAAGTCATCGATCCGGAAGCCCCGGAGATCCAACTGATCGGCATCGCCGTCGACGTCACCGAACAGCGTCATCTGGCGTTGCGTTCCGAGGCAGCCGACCTTCGCCTCAGAACGGCGATCGAGAACATCAACGAATCCTTCGTGCTGTGGGATTCGGCGCAGCGCCTGATCATGTGCAATTCCAAATACCAGCAGGACAACGGGCTTTCGGACCGCGACGTGATGCCGGGCGTCACGCGTGCGGCATTGGAAGAACGCATGCTGGCCTTTGCTTCCGAACGGCGGCTTGCCAACACCAGCGGACTGCAAGGCGGCGCCACTTTCGAGCGCCAGCTGGCGGATGGACGCTGGCTGCAGGTCAACGAACTGAAGACCCGGGATGGCGGCATCGTCTCGGTCGGTTCCGACATCACCCAGATCAAGCTGCACCAGGAGAAGCTGGTCGACAGCGAGCGCCGGCTGATGGCGACGATCCATGATCTCAGCCTCGCCCGCCGGGCGGAAGAAGAGCGTTCGCGCGAACTGGTCGACCTCAACCGCAAATACATGAAGGAAACCGAACGGGCCGAAGCGGCGAACCGGGCGAAATCCGAATTCCTGGCCAACATGTCGCATGAGTTGCGCACGCCGCTGAACGCCATCATCGGCTTCTCCGAACTGATGGAACAGGGGCTGTTCGGCCCGCTCGGATCGGAGCGCTACGAGGAATATGCCACCGACATCAACAGCAGCGGCAAATATCTGCTGGGCGTCATCAACGACATTCTCGACATGTCCAAGATCGAGGCCGGCCAGTTCTCGCTGGACCGGGAGGAGATCGACCTCGGCCCGCTGATCAGCGAAACGGTTCGCGTCGTTTCGCTGCAAGCGGCGCAAAAGGCCATCACCGTGGAAACCCGCATCGCCGACGCGCTGACGCTGGTCGCCGATCGCCGGGCGATCAAGCAGATCGTCATCAACCTTTTGTCCAATGCGGTGAAATTCACCGGCCAAGGCGGCCACATATCGGTCAGGGCCCGCAACACATCCGGCGCGCTGGTGCTGACGATCGAGGACAATGGCTGCGGCATCCCCAAGGATGCGCTCGGCAAGCTCGGACGGCCCTTCGAACAGGTGCAGAACCAGTTCTCCAAGAGCCACACCGGGTCCGGCCTTGGCCTCGCCATCTCGCGCTCGCTGGCTGAACTCCAGGGCGGCGCGCTGAAGATCCGTTCGACCGAAGGTGTCGGCACGATCGTGTCGGTGCGCATTCCGGTGAAGAAGCCCGCGCCGGCCATCAGGGTCGCGGCCTGAGCAGCAGGCTCCGACTGACACCGCCGGAGCCTGCTCCAGACAGCCTCACTGCATATCGCTGTTGTCTCCGTCGTCACTCCATTGACGGTGGCGGCCGAAGCGGCCGCCCTTCGGCAATTCGCTCTTTTCGATCTTGCCGTCATTGTTCTTGTCGAGCATTGCGAAGACCTTCTTCTCACGACTGGTGAGATCGTCTGTGGTCAGCGTGCCGTCGCCCTTGGTGTCGTAGCGGGCGATAATGCGTTTGGCCATCTGCTCGAAACGCGCTTTCTCAAGCGCATCGGCAAGCTGGGCGACGGTCAGCTTGCCGCCATTGTCGGCGACGAGCTTTTTCAGCCGCGCGTTCATAGCGCCGGAAAACTGATCGAAGGTGATGGTGCCGCCGGAATCGCTCATCGCCTTGTTGAGGCGCATCATCGTGCCCTCACGCATTTTTTCACTGGCATTGTTTTCGGCATAGGCCGTGGTGCCGACGGCGCCGGC
>NZ_RZRQ01000242.1:0-8996 GCF_003997785.1 Mesorhizobium sp. M7D.F.Ca.US.004.01.2.1
CTGGCTTGAGGAAGGGCAGCTGCTGCGCGATGCGCGCAAGCTCAGCGACATTCCTGGCACCATCGTCCATGGCCGCTACGACATGCCGTGCCCGGCGCACTATGCCTGGGCGCTGCACAAGGCCTGGCCGAAGGCGGATTTCCACCTGATCGAGGGCGCCGGTCATGCTTATTCGGAGCCGGGCATCCTTGATCGGCTGATCCGCGCGACGGACAAGTTTGCAAGCAAATGACCATGACCCGCGAGCGCCTCTATCTCTTCGATACCACATTGCGCGATGGCCAGCAGACGCCGGGCATCGACTTTTCCGTCGAGGACAAGATCGCCATCGCAAAACTGCTCGACGCTTTTGGCCTCGACTATGTCGAAGGTGGCTATCCCGGCGCCAACCCGACCGACACAGCCTTCTTCCAGGAGAAACGCACGTCGCGCGCCCAATTCGTCGCCTTCGGCATGACCAAGCGGGCAGGGGTGTCGGCGTCCAACGATCCCGGCCTTGCGTCACTCGTGCAGTCGAAGTCGGACGCCATCTGCTTCGTTGCCAAGAGCTGGGACTATCATGTCCGTGTCGCGCTCGGCTGCACCAATGAGGAGAATCTCGACGCCATCAAGGCCTCCGTCGAGGCGGCGGTCGCCGCCGGCAAGGAGGCATTGGTCGACTGCGAGCATTTCTTCGACGGCTTCAAGGCCAATCCCACCTATGCGCTGGCTTGCGCCAAGACCGCTTACGATGCCGGCGCGCGCTGGGTGGTGCTGTGCGACACCAATGGCGGCACGCAGCCATCGGAAGTCCGCGCCATCGTCGAGAAGGTTATCTCGTCCGGTATTTCAGGCAATCATCTCGGCATCCATGCCCATGACGACACCGGCCAGGCAGTCGCCAATTCGCTGGCCGCTGTCGAGGCCGGCGTGCGCCAGATCCAGGGCACGCTCAACGGCATCGGCGAGCGCTGCGGCAACGCCAACCTGATCTCGATCGTGCCGACCCTGGCGCTGAAGCCGGCCTTCGCCAATCGTTTCGAGACGGGCATTTCGACTGAGGCACTGACCGGCATTTCGCGCCTGTCGCGCGCTTTCGACGAACTCCTGAACCGCGCCCCGGAAGCGCAGGCGCCCTATGTCGGCGCTTCCGCCTTCGCCACCAAGGCCGGCATCCATGCCTCCGCACTTGCCAAGGAGCCGGCGACCTATGAGCATGTGCCTCCGGAAACGGTCGGCAACCGCCGCCGCGTCATGGTTTCGGACCAGGGCGGCAAGGCCAATTTCCTCGCCGAGCTGAAGCGGCGCGGCATAGAGGTGCCGAAGGACGACCACCGGCTCGACGCGCTGATATCGGTGGTCAAGGAGCGCGAGGCCGAGGGCTACGCCTATGAGGGCGCCGATGCCAGCTTCGAACTCCTGGCGCGCAAGATACTGCACGGGCTGCCGGAGTTCTTCAACGTTACCTCGTTCCGCTGCATGGTCGAGCGCCGCTTCGACGCCAACGGCCAGTTGAAGACGGTCTCCGAAGCGATCGTCAAGGTGGTGGTGGACGGCGAGGAGAAGATGTCGGTGGCCGAGGGGCATGGTCCGGTCAACGCACTCGACATCGCGCTGCGCAAGGACCTCGGCAAATTCCAGGGCGAGATCGCCGACATGGAGCTTGCCGACTTCAAGGTGCGTATCCTCAATGGCGGCACCGAGGCGATCACCCGCGTTCTGATCGAATCGCATGACGGCACCGGTGCGCGCTGGTGGACGGTGGGCGTTTCCGAAAACATCATCGACGCCTCGTTCCAGGCCCTGATGGATTCCATCGTCTACAAGCTGATGAAGAACCGTGAGATGGCCGGGCTGGTGGCCGCCGAATAAGGTTGAACCATCAGCGAAAGTCCATTGATCCATCAGAACTTTGCGATGGTCTTGCCAAGGTGACTGGGCCATAGCGTTGGCTCATGGCCACTGAAGCAATTGCCCTGGACGCGGATTCGAAGGCACGACGCGGCTTTCTGTTGGCGCTTGGCGCCTATCTCTTGTGGGGATTGCTGCCCTTCTACATGAAGGCGGTCGCTCATCTGCCGCTCGCCGAAGTCATTGCCCATCGCATCGTCTGGTCGGTGCCGATCGCCGCCGCCGTTCTGGTCTGGGCCGGCCGTACGGCGGATTTCAAGGCGGCGCTGCGTTCGCCGCGCACCATCGCCATGGCCGCGCTGACGGCGGCGCTGATCTCGGTCAATTGGGGCATCTATGTCTGGGCGATCGCCGCCGACCGCACCGTCGAGACCGCGCTCGGCTACTACATCAATCCGCTGGTCAGCGTCGTCGTCGGCGCGCTGCTGCTTGGCGAGCGGCTCGATCGGCTGCAGATCGCGGCAGTGGTGCTGGCGGCCGTCGCCGTCGCGGTGCTGACCATAGAGGGCGGCAAGCTGCCCTGGGTGTCGCTGGCGCTGGCGTTTTCCTTCGCCGCCTACGGCTTCTTCCGCAAGACGCTGCCGATCGGCCCGAGCCAGGGCTTTTTGCTCGAAGTGCTTCTGCTGTCGGTGCCGGCCCTTGGCTACATCGTCTACCTGATCGCGACCGGGCAGGACCATATCGTGTCCAGCAGCGGTGCCGATACGGCGCTGCTGATCGGCTGCGGTCCGGTCACGTCGATACCGCTCTTGCTGTTCGCCTTCGGCGCCAAGCTGCTGCGCCTCTCCACCATCGGCATCATGCAGTACATCGCGCCGACCATGGTGTTCCTGATCGCCGTTCTGATCTTCGACGAGCCTTTCGGCACCACCCAGGCCATCGCCTTTGCGCTGATCTGGGCGGCCTTGGCAGTCTATTCCTGGTCGATGTTGACGACAGCGCGCCGGGCCGCGCCGCAGCCCGCACGGTAAGGGGTGTCGATGTACCTGCTGCATATCGCCAACAAGAATTATTCCTCATGGTCACTGCGGCCCTGGGTGTTGATGCGAGAGCTGGATATCCCATTCGACGAGCGGCTAACGCCGTTCCCGACCGGATCGAGCTGGAGCCTCTACCGGCCGTTCTCGCCGAGCGGCCGGGTGCCCTGCCTGATCGACGACGGTTGGGCGGTCTGGGATTCGCTAGCCATCGCCGAATATCTGGCCGAGCGCCACCATGGCGTGTGGCCTGCCGAGGCCAAGGCGCGCGCCTGGGCACGCTCGGCCGCCGCCGAGATGCATTCGAGCTTCACCGCACTGCGTGGCGCCTGTCCGATGAGTTGCGGCCTGCGCGTAGAGCCGTTTCCAATGTCCGACGCGCTGAAACAGGACCTCTTTCGCCTCGACGACCTCTGGAACGATGGCCTTGCCCGTTTCGGCGGGCCGTTTCTGGCCGGCGCTCATTTCACCGCCGTCGACGCTTTCTTTGCTCCTGTGGCGTTTCGCGCACAGTCCTATGGTCTCGTTTTCGAGGGTGCGGCTGCAGCCTATCCGGCGCAGTTGCTCGCCCTGCCAGCGATGCGCGAGTGGTATGCGGCTGGCCTTGCCGAGACCTGGCGCGAGCCCGATCACGAAGCGGAAGTCGCCGCCGCCGGCACCGTCATCGAGGATCTTCGCGTCTAGCTGAAAGCCGCCGGCAGGCGCTACAATCCGCGGCCCAGCCGCCTGACGAACAGATAAGTAGCCGCGGCGATAGCCATCGATACTGCCGTCACCACCCAGAAGCCAATCGGCGTATCGACCAACGGCAGCCCACCGACATTCATGCCGAACAGGCCCGAGATGATGGTCATCGGCAACAGCACCGCTGTCATGACAGAGAGAACATAGAGGAGCTGGTTCGACTGCATGGTCAGCTTGGCCATGAGCTCGTCCTGCAACAGCCTTGTGCGCGCCTGCAACTGCTCGCCGTCATGATAGAGAGTATGCGCCCGTTGCGAGAGCCTGACCGCCATGTCGTTGATCGGGTCAGGCAGTTCGTTGCGATGCGAATGATCGAGATGCCGGAACAGATTGGTGATCGTCGCCATCTGCCGATGGATCACCACCAATTGTCGCCGCGCCTCGACCAGCGCTTGTCGTTCATTGTGCCATGCATCGCGCACGACACGGTCCTCGATGCCGTCGAGCGTGTCGCCCAGCTTGCCGAGCTCGGCCGCCATGCCGCCGAGCGACTGGCCCGTGACCGCCTCGATCAGTTCCGCCGGCGAGCGGAATTTCCGCGATCCATTCTCCACCGCCTTGCGAATGGCGTCGACCGATTCCAGCGGCTGCTTGCGCGCGCCGATCAGCACCGCGTCGTTGAAGGCGAAGCGGAAATGGACAAGCCCGCGCGCCTCCGAAAAGTCGTGTCTGAGATCAGGCAGATCGCCATAGAGCCAGCCATCCTCGAAGTCGATGTGGCAGCCATGGCTGGGGGCAAGGAAGGCGTCACGCACCGGCCTCGGCAAAGCCGTCTCAGTGCCGATCTCCTGGCGTGCATGCAGGTCGGTGATCTGATAGCTGCGCCAGGTCCAGCACGCCTGTGCCGGGTCCTTGGTACGCAGGCCGTCGGCCGTGAAATGGTAGATGAAGAATAGTCCGTGCTCGTCGGGCAGGTAAGGCGACAGATCAGTGCCTTCCGGGGCGAGAGCGATATCCATGGGCGCGGTGCCAGATGCAGGTTTCGAACATGGCACCGCATGGCGGCCGCCTGACCGTGATTCCTAGCACGAGCGAACCGGTTTCGTGTGACGGTTTCTTGACAGCCGATCACAGTCTGTCGATCACCCAATCCGGTGGTGACGCCTTCGCCAGCCCCGGATTGGGCTCTGTCAGTGCTTCGGGCCGAAGCCGGGGTAGGGCTTGAGCGGCACGATTGCGGCAATGTCCATCATGCCGGCCTTGACCAGCGGCAAGGTGGCGAGATAGCCGCGAACCTCTGCATCATCGGCTGCCTCGAACATCATGCCGCTGCCCGGGATGTCGCCGCGGTTCCAGACCTGACGCACCGCGCCCTCAGCGTAAAGCGTGCGCCGCTGTTCGGCTTCGCCGGGCAGAAGCGGGGCGAAATCTGCATCGCTGAACTCAGCGGTGTTGCGGGTGAGAAGGGCAAAGAACTGCATGGTGGTCTCCTTTGGTTGGGATGGCCGAGTATCGCTTCCGCGGGTCAGACTGTCCAAGACTGATTAGGCTAGAGTTGAGACCTAACAGGACTTGAAGCTCTGGAGAAAAAATGTTCGACCTGCGCCAGATCAGGTATTTCGTCACCGTCGCCGAAACCGGCAATATCGGCCGCGCCGCCGAAATGCTGCATATCTCGCAATCGCCGCTCAGCCGGCAGATCATGCAGCTTGAGGAGCAGCTTGGCGTCAGTCTGTTCGAACGGGCAAAACAGCGGGTCCATCTCAACGCCGAGGGTCGCGCCTTCCTCACCGAGGCCCGCTCGCTGCTGTCCAATGCGCGACGTTTGGAGGAGTTCGGCCGCAACCTGGCCAGCGGCGGCGTTGGTCGTCTCGCCATCGGCTATGTCGAAGGCGCCGTGCATGCCGGGCTTGTCGCCGAAATGCTGCGCCAATTCCGCCGCGAGCGGCCCGATTTCCACCTGCAACTGAGAAGTTTGCGTTCGGCCGCCCAGGTGGAGGGACTGCGGCAGCGCTCTCTGGATCTGGGCTTTGTCTACTCGCCGCCAGCCGACGATGACCCGGATGTCGCCGCCATGGCGCTGCGGCACGAACCGCTGGTGCTGGCGATCCCCGAAGATGATCCGCTCGTTCACGGATCAGAGATCGGGCCGCATCACCTCGACGGTCGCACCTGGATCACCGTCGTGCGCCAGCCTGACGACACCAATCGTGGTCAATTCCTCGCCGCCTGCGCCAAGGCCGGCTTTCTGCCCGACATCGCCTATGAGACGGCGGATCCGCTGACCTCGCTCGGCCTGGTCAGCGCCGGGCTCGGCCTGGCGACGGTGCAGGCCAGCCTGCGTGCCGCCGCACCGCCGCGGATCGTGTTTCGCGACCTGCCGTGGTTCGACCGTACGGTTTCCATCTATCTTGCCTGGCGGCGTCATGACCGCCGCGCGGTCATCGCCGGCTTGCGGCAGGCTGCTGGGGCAGTAGGGCAGTAGGGCAGTAGGGCAGTAGGGCAGTAGGGCAGTAGGGCAGACACTCCAGGCAATTCACATATTGCCTTACTGCCCTACTCCTTTGCTCCCCTAAAGTTTGTCGATCACCGACTGCACGCCCTCGGTCGGCGCATCGACGGAGGACCCTGCCACCATGATGGCGGCGACGATCGCCTCGGGGTCGTCGACGACCAGCGGCTTGACCCGCTGCGCGGTGTGGATGAAGCCCTCGGCGGCCATGTGATCGAGCAACGCCAGCATCGGATCCCAGAATCCGCCGACATTGCCGAAGACGATCGGCTTGCGATGATGGCCGAGTTGCCCCCAGGTCATGACCTCGACGATCTCCTCGACCGTGCCGATGCCGCCCGGCAGCGCCACAAAGGCGTCGGATTTCTCGAACATCTTGTGTTTGCGCTCGTGCATGTTGTCGGTGATCAAGAGCTCATCGAGCCGGTCCAGCGCGGTTTCCGTCGCTTCCTTGTTAATCAGGAAGCGTGGAATGATGCCTGTCACCTTGCCGCCGGCTTTGAGCGCGCCTTCGGCGACAGCGCCCATGATACCCTTGGTGCCGCCGCCATAGACCAGCCGCAGTCCCGCTTTGGCAATCGAGCGCCCGAGCAGGTGTCCGGCCTTGATATAGGTTTCATCGCGGCCCGGAGACGAGCCGCAATAGACGCAGACGGATCGAATCGTGTTCATAACGATGATTGGTGATTGGGTCTGAAAGCGCGGTCAAGCCCCAAGGGTTAACAAGGGCGGGCTTTTTCTTGTCGGCTTTGGCAAAACAGGCTAGACCGGCGTTAGGTGGCTAAGGGGTAGGGAAGTATGGCAATTAATCCATTGAAGGCGTTCCTGTTCGCGGCGGGTGGGACCGTTGCGGCCGCGGGAACCGCCTATGTATCGGGCGCACTCGACCCGTATCTCAATCACACGCCGCCGGCGAACGTGGCGGCGCTGACGCCGCCCGCGGCGCCGAAACCGGCCGATCCCGGCACGGAAGCGCGGCTGCCGCCAGCGGAGGTCCCGGCAGCTCCTGCTGCGGTGCCCCAGGCAACGGCACCGGCCGCAGCCGGGGCTGCCGGAGCCGCCGCATCCGTTGCCGGGGCGGCCGGCCCGATCGCACCGTCCTTCGATGTCGTGCGCGTCGAAAGCAATGGCTCGATCGTCGTCGCCGGCAATGCGGCTCCAAATGCAAAGGTCGAGATCCTCAATGGTTCGACGGTGCTTGGATCGACCGTAGCTGGTCCCGATGGCGCCTTCGTCATCATTCTCGACGATCCGCTGAAGCCTGGCGACTATACGATTGCGCTGCGCGCGACCACGGGCGATGTCGTGACGCCCTCGGTGCAGACCGCTGTCGTCTCTGTTCCCAAGGATGCGGCCGGCCAGGTTCTGGCCATGGTCGAGGAGCCGGGCAAACCGGCCGAACTGCTCACCGTTCCCGCGCCCGAGACAAAGCCGGCCGCACCGGCTGCCGGCGACCAGGCTGCCGCGCCGGCTGCTCCCGCAGCCGAAACGCCCGCGGCCACAGCTCCGGCACCAGCCGCCCCGGCGGCACCAGCGCCAGCCGTGGTTGAAGCAGCACCGGCTCCGGCAGCGCCGGCGACGCCGCCCGCGGCAGCCGTGGCCGAGCCTAAGATCGTCGTCGAGGCGGTCGAGATCGACGGCAACAAGATCTTTGTCGCCGGCCTCGCCGATGCCGGCCGCAAGGTTCGCGCCTATGCCAACGACATCCTGCTCGGTGACGCACAGACGTCGCCGGACGGCCACTTCCTCGTCGAGGCGACGCGCGACATTCCGGTCGGCAGCTACACCATCCATGTCGACGGTCTCGATGCCGACGGGGTGAAAGTGGTGGCCCGCGCCGCCGTGCCGTTCGAGCGCGAGCCGGGCGAAGCGATCGCCGCCGTGGCGCCTGCCGAAGCAAAACCGGCCGCACCTGCTGCCGCCGAAGCGCCCCCGGCACCTGCTCCTGCCGCACCAGCTACAGAGGCGCCGGCCGTTGCCGCGGCTCCGGCCACGACGCCCGCTCCCGCCACCGATGCTCCGGCCGTCGTGGCGGCGGCGACGCCGCCAAGCGATGTGCCCGAGACCGTGGCGCCCAAGCTCGAACATGCTGATGGCGCCGTCATCATCCGCCGTCACGACACGCTGTGGCGGATTTCGCGGCGCGTGTACGGCCATGGCGTGCGCTTCTCGACCATCTACCTCGCCAACCAGGACCAGATCAGCGATCCCGACCGCATCTGGCCGGGGCAGGTGTTCAAGGTCCCGGAAAAGTCGAAGGAAGGCGAAGCCGCCGACCTCAAGGCGATGGGCGAGCAGGCAACGACGGCGCCTGCCAAGTCGCAGTAAGGTGCTTGAGCGCCGATCTCCCCCTCAAGGGGGAGATCGGCAGCGTCGCCCGATCTACCCATCGGGATAGCTTGCTCCGCGCCTTTTCATCGTTTATCGCCGATGGACGATGACTGAATCCCCTTTTGAATCCGCCGGCCACTGCCGTTTGCCGGAAGATGTCGTCTCCGATAGCCGCGCTATCGCCGCCCGCATGGCGGCGCTTTCGCATCCGGCACGTATCGAAATCATAAAGCATCTGTCGGCCAACAACTCCTGCTGCTGCCGTGAGGTGGTCGACCGTTTCGATTTGGCGCAGTCCACCGTTTCCCAACACCTGAAGATACTTGTCGAGGCTGGTCTGGTCCGGTTCGAGCCCGACCGCCAGCGCTCGCGCTACGAGGTCGATCGTGCCGCGCTCGCTGATGTTTCCGCATCGGTCGCCGCGCTCGTTAATTCCTGCTGCTCCGGCCGCTGAAAGATAAGAAGAAGGCACAAGAAATGGCCGAAAAAACCGTCTCCGACTCCTCGACCTTCAAGACGCTGCTCAATTTGTGGCCCTACATGTGGCCGGCGGATCGCGCTGATCTCAGGGCGCGGGTCACCTGGGCGACGCTGTTGCTGGT
>NZ_RZRQ01000243.1:0-8994 GCF_003997785.1 Mesorhizobium sp. M7D.F.Ca.US.004.01.2.1
ATACATAATTCAGTTGACGCCGACGGGCAAGGCTGACAGATATTTATGTATCGATCATTACAAAAAGGAGAAATCGATGTCATCCAACCAACTGGGCGGCAAGGCCGCGATCGTCACCGGCGGCAGTCGCGGCATCGGTGCGGCGATTGCGCGACGTCTCGCGGCCGATGGCGCCAGTGTCGCGCTGACTTATGTGCATGGCGAGGATCAGGCCCGTGCTGTTGTCGCCGACATCGAGGCCAAGGGTGGCCGCGCCATCGCGATCAAGGCCGACAGCCGCGATGCCGCCGCCATAGACAGGGCGGTTGATGACGCCGCGAGTGCCTTTGGCCGGCTCGACATCCTGGTCAACAGCGCCGGCATCTGGCGCGCGGCTCCTATCGCTACATTGTCGCTGGCCGATTTCGATGAGACCATGGAGGTCAATCTGCGAGCCTCTTTCATCGCCTCCAAGGCGGCGGCGGCCCATATGGGCGAGGGCGGCCGGATCATCTCGATCGGCAGCAATCTTGCCGAACGGGCGACGGACATCGGCCTCACCGCCTATTCTACCAGCAAGGCGGCGCTGGTCGGCCTGACCAAGGCGCTGGCGCGCGACCTCGGCCCACGCGGCATCACCGCCAATGTCGTTCATCCCGGCTCGACCGACACCGACATGAACCCGGCCGATGGCCCGCATGCCGAACACCAGCGCCAGAAGATGGCGACACCGCGCTTCGGCAAGGCCGAGGACATCGCGGGCATGGTCGCCTGGCTGGCAGGCCCGGAGGGCCGTTTCGTGACCGGCGCCGCGCTGACCATCGATGGCGGCGCCAACGCCTGATCCGCAAGGGATTTCACGGCTGGAGCGGAAACACCTTCTGCTCCAGCCGTCACGATGTTGTGAAACCGTTCTGCAACAGGCGTTCCAAAATTTATGAAAGCTTAACGAAATCGGTATGAATCAGTATAGTCGCGCCTTACATCCGCCATGCGGTGAGCGGGACGATCGAGCGTGCGGAACGGGAACCGGTTGCGACCGGAGCGGGTGATCCATGAAATTCCTCGGAAACAAAGCAACCGTGATGCCGCTGATGGCGATCACGGCAACGCTCGCTTTCGGTGTGCCTCAGGCAGGCGCGCAGGGGCTCTTCGACATGCTTTTCGGCGGCGGCGTCAAGCGCGCGCCGCAAGGCGAGTTTCCGCCCCCGCCACCGAAGCACAAGCCAAAAGCCCCGGCCGGCGCCGGCGGCGGTGGTGTGAAAATCAGCAGCCCGTCCTACTACACCTACAAGGCCGACCGGCTGGTCCGCATCGACTTCTCGGCGCTGACCGCAGCGCCGCAGCCGGCGACCCCGCAGGACGCTGCCTTCGTTCCGTCAGCCACGGGTGCCGCGTTTCGTGATGCCGTTGCCAGCTTGGGTGACTACGAACTCTACGCCGAGCCCGATATCGCCAAGGCGCTGATCGCCTATTACTCGGCCAATCCGGATTTCATCTGGGTGACCGGAACCAGCCTCAACAGCCGCGCGCAGGATGCGGTGCGCGTCCTTGGCGAGGCTGAAAGCTATGGCCTCACGCCCGCCGACTATACGGTCGAGGTGCCTGCCGCCGGCACATCGACGGCCGACGCCAATGCGCAACTGAAAGAGCTCGTCCGCTTCGAGATGGCGCTTTCGGCGCGCGTGCTGCGCTATGCCCATGACGCCCAGAACGGCCGCGTCGAGCCCAACCGCATGACCGGCTACTATGATTTCCCGGCCAAGCCGCTCGACTTGCAAGGCGTGCTGAAGACGCTGGCGCATACCCAGGAAGTGC
This sequence comes from Mesorhizobium sp. M7D.F.Ca.US.004.01.2.1, assembly GCF_003997785.1. NCBI lineage: Bacteria > Pseudomonadati > Pseudomonadota > Alphaproteobacteria > Hyphomicrobiales > Phyllobacteriaceae > Mesorhizobium > Mesorhizobium sp. M7D.F.Ca.US.004.01.2.1. The sequence goes on from NZ_RZRQ01000243.1 coordinate 1,798, forward strand.
GCACCTATCTCGAATCGCGGCATCCGCAGAATGCGGAATACCAAGCGCTGCGCGTCGAACTGGAATCCCTGCAGGCTAGTGCGGAAAACGAAATCGTCGTCGACCCCAAACTGCTGCTGAAGCCGGGCGAAACCAGCCCCGAACTGCCGAAGCTGCTGACACTGATCGCGCGCAATCTCGATGACGAGACGGGCGGCGCCTATGGCGAGATCCTGTCCAGGCTGGCCACCAGCGAAGTCTATGACCCGGAACTGGTTCCGATCATCAAGGCCGTGCAGCAAAAGGCAGGCATGAAGGGCGACGGCGTCATCGGGCCGCGCACCGTTTCGACGCTGGCCGGAACATCCAAGGCCGACAAGCTGCTGAAGGTGGAAGTGGCGCTGGAAGAACTGCGCTGGCTGCCCTCCGATCTCGGCAGCCCGCGTGTCTTCATCAACCAGCCGGCCTTCACCGCGAGTTACATCGACAATGGCGAGGAGAAGCTGAAGACGCGTGTGGTCGTCGGCCGGACCACCAACCAGACCGCCTTCTTCTACGACCAGATCAAGCAGGTCGATTTCCATCCCTATTGGGGTGTGCCGCAGTCGATCATCGTCAACGAGATGCTGCCCAGATTGCGCAACGATCCCGGCTATCTCGACCGGGCCGGCTACGAGGTGACCGATTCGCGCGGCAAGCGTATTCCTTCGTCGGCGGTCAACTGGGGCGCCTATGGCGCCAACATCCCCTACAGCGTGCGCCAGCAGCCGAGCGAGGCCAATGCGCTGGGCGAGCTGAAGATCCTGTTCCCCAATAAGCACGCGATCTACATGCATGACACGCCGCAAAAATCGTTCTTCAAGCAAGACATGCGTGCGCTCAGCCATGGCTGCGTGCGGCTGCAGGACCCGCGCGGCATGGCGGCCGCGGTGCTCGGCACCTCGGTGGACGACATCGCCGAGAAGTTGAAGCACGGCCACTCGACCGAAAATGTGACACGCACGATCCCGGTCTATGTCGCCTATTTCACCGCCTGGCCTGACCTGTCCGGCAAGGTCGAGTATTTCGGCGACGTCTACGACCGCGACACACGGCTGAAGCAGGCCCTGGACGCCACCGAGGCGGTGCGTTCGCCGTCGAGTTGAGGCAAGAAGCCCCTCGGCCTCTATCGCTCGGACAGCGGTCGCCGGAAGCCGGCGTCCCGCCCAGCGATCAGCCAATAGAGCAACCCGGCGACAAGGCCGGCAGCGGCAATGATGCCGATGTCGGCCCAGCGTTCCGGGTCCATGTCCTCCGGCGCACTCGGCCAGATCAGGGCGAAACCGCCGACCGCGGCGGCGGCGCCGAAGACCATGTGCAGCAGGAAGTTGCGCAACGAGAAGAACTCGGCAATCAGCGCGAAGATCAGCGTCTGCAGCGCGGTCACCACAATCGTCAGGAAATAGACGAACATGCCGAGCGGCGGCACTACCAGGACCGCGATCGGCGAAACGCCCATGACGTCGAAATAATCGGGCGCGTTGGGCAAGGAACTGAGCGCGGCATAGATGACCGCGATGGCGATCAGACCAACCAGCACCGACACAAAGTAGCCGGCTAACATCATCAACATGCGCTTTAGTACATGCTTCGCCGTCGCCATGCCCATCCCCCAATGCGGCGTCTAGCGCCGCAGTCAGCCATCAAAGCGAGACTGACGCAAGGGGAGGCGCCCTTGGCGGCTGTCGCAAAACACCAAGTGGCCTATTCAGGCGCCGCCGCACAAATGCTGCGAGTCCGGCAAGGCCCAGCTGCCTTTTGCGACGAGGTCCAGGGAATAGTAGACCCGGCCACGCTCATCGTCTTTCGGGCAATCCCTGGGAATCGAGATCAGGCACATCTCGACCGGTTCGCCGACCTTCGAGGCGGCCAAGCCAGGTTCGCGATCGTATGAGACGGCGGTGCCGCCATTGGTGAATGTCGCGGCGCTGCCCGCCTCGGGACCGGCCGTTTCCAGCGGATCGTCGCCAAGCCGTGTGGTGAGCGTCTCGATATGGGTGGACGCGCATTGCCCGATCCCTAGGGGCAGGGGCTGGTCGGTCCCTGCCGGGTTGTGTGCCGCGGCTTCCAGCGCCTTTTTGCCGATCAGCGCGATGTTGTAATCCTGCACCCATGACTGGGCATTGCCATAGGTTTGCAGCGCGTTGTTCTGCGCGCTGACGATGCAGGCCGTGTCGCCCCCGCAGGCATTGCGGTCGGCAATCAGCCCGCGGGCGATCATGCGCTTGTCGCCGCCGAACGCCGGCTCGAAATCCTTGAACGCCTTTGACATCAGCACATCGATGGCCGACAGCTGCGGGTCGGCACAGATCGCCTTTTCCGCCGATAGACGTGCCTTGCCGCAGTCGAAGGACGGCCCGTCAGCCCGCGCCGGAGCGGCACCAAGGATGCCGCCGGCCAGGAAGGTAACGAGCACAAGCAAAGAAAAGATTCGAACGAAAGATCGCATGCATGCCCCCAAGCCGGCAGAATTGCCTCAAGGCGCCGCCAGCGCCTGACCTGGATATCATACGCCAAGGATGGGCAATTTGGGGCGAAAGCAGTGGTCTGCCCGCGACCCTTATTTTGGCTCGGCTGTCACGGGATCGTAGGTGATTTCGACCTTCGCCTTGTCCGACGTGTAGTAGGTGACGGTGTAGGCGCCACTATCCCAGTCGACCTCTTTCACATAGCGAAAGCCGTCGCGTTGTTCGACCTTGGCGATGATCTCCGACAATTTCTTGGCATTGGGCAGCGGCAGCGGAGCGTCGTCCGCGGCCAAAGCCGGCCCGACGGCAAGAAGAACGGCGACGCTGGTCGCCAGCAGAAATCTGGACATGGCTTTCCCTCAATTTTCCTCGGACAGAAACTCGCTGGCGTGCCGGTTTGTTCCGCAGCTGGAATGCAGGGCCATTCAGCGCGCTGATTTGCAGTTAACCGGAAGAAAAAAGCCATGCGCCAAAAAACCACGGATGCGCCACTTCACTATTCGTGGCCATAGGATGTTGGCGCTTGCTGCCTGTTCGAAAGGCCACCGCCCGCTTAACTTACGCGGCGCGTCGTTGTGCGAGGTGGAGACCTGAACGGGTTCGACGAGGGTCGACGGCGGTCACGATGCTGTGGTGGTGATCGCAATAGACGCGATCCGGCGAAGTTGGCCCAGCACAAAAACGGTAACCGCCGGGTACTGACCGGTCTTCGCTCACCGGGAAGCGGCACTGATAGAGGCCTAGCTGAATGAGGGGGACGTCTCTCGAAGTCAGTCTGATATTTTCAGGCATGGTTTTTCAGGTTCCTGGTTCATAGCCATTGCCGGCTGACGGCCGCAGTGCGACCGCGTCAGGGCGAGCTTCTCTCGTTTTGGAGGGCTGTGGATCACAATATGGTGTTGGTCGCCGCGTCAATGAAGCCCGAGGCCCTGCTTTCGGAAGCCAATCGTTGCGACTTAAGGCCACACTTGCCGCCAGGAGGGCGAGCTGCGGGAGCGAATACATTTTGTCAGCAGACAGTGTGGTCACGTCCCAGGGCATCTCTTCGAACCGTTGCGCCGGTGCTATGGTGTGCCTGCATGATCAGACAGCAGGGATATGAGGCATGCCCAAAGTCACCCGCCGTACACTTCTTGCGTTCACCGCCGTGGCCTCGGTCATTGAACCGACGTTTGCTGAAGGGGAAGATGCCTCACCCGAATTGCGGGCGCTGATCGGGGCCCATGAAGCCACCTATGTCGGGCTTCACAGGGTTGTTCATCAAGCGGGCAGTAGCAGCCACGAACGCAAGAGGGCAGACCGGATTGAACAGGAAGCATTGCTGGCCATCTGCTCCTATCCTGCGATCAGCCGAGGCGACCGCCGGGCCAAGGCCGACTACCTGTTGACCACTGAGGCTCGGGGTGAACTCGACCTGGAAGAGCACATGCAGGCCATCCTGCACTCGATGAAGCGCTGACCGTGGCTCGACCGGCCCATCGGCACAACCAGACATCGCCGACTTTACCTTTATTCCACAGCTGGAATGCAGGGCCACTTCGGCCCACAGACGTACCGCGGTCCGGAAGAAGGCCGAGCACCAAAAAACCACGATGCGCCGCTTCACTATCCGTGGCCATAGTGGGCCGGCGGGTTCATTGGGGGTTTAAATGCGCACACGTCACATCGTCATGCTTGCACTGTCAGTGCTTTCCATCCCGGCCGTTTCCGTGCCCGTGCAGAAAGCCCGAGCGCTGGAGCCGGAACGCTACACGGTCTATTGCGCCAACGACCGCATCGAGGTTTCGTTCTGGGATCTCGAGCAGATGAAGGTCCGAAACGGCTCGGACGTTTGCCAGTTCCAGAGCTACACGAGCTAAAGCAGCGCCTTGAACTTCGCTCAGAAGAATTTTGGCGGGGAAGGGGCGGATTGTAGTTGCTGAGGCGTTCGTCAAGCCTATGGAAGCGCGGCGCAGAGCCGCCCGTTTCTTCCAGGCGATGCATCATCGGGAACCGATGTCGCATTTGACGGTTACGTCTTCCAGAGACAACCGCACCGGTCACTTCTGGCCGCTTCGCACTTGTCGAAGACAGATCGGCCAATTCGATGAACAGGCGGCATTATCTGGTTGGCGGAGGCGCCCTCGTGGTCGCCGGTGCCGGAGTTGCCTTTTTAGGGCTCCGAAACATGGGTTCGATGGAGGACTACAACGCCTCGGTGGCCGCGACCCGCTCGGCATTGACGCAAGCGCCTGGGATGAGCGACCTGATCCGCTACGCTACGCTGGCGGCGAACAGCCACAACACCCAGCCGTGGCGGTTCAGGATCAGCGACGCCGGGATCGAAATCCTGCCCGACTTGACGCGACAGATCGCTATCGTTGACCCCGACAATCACCATCTTTTCGCCAGCCTTGGCTGCGCGGCTGAGAATTTGGCCATTGCCTGCGGCGCCCGAAGCAGGCCGGGCGAACTCAGTTTCGGGCCGGAGAATGACGGTGGCGTGATGTACACGTTCGGGGGTGGGGCACCTGCCGAGCCCGCTCTGTTCGATGCGATCCCAAAGCGGCAATCAACGCGCGGCGACTACGACGGCAAAGCCGTCAGCAACCGCGACTTGCAGACACTTTCCGCCGCTGCGGCCGTGCCGGGCGTCGATCTCGTTCTGACCACGGATCGGGCACGGATCGAGCGCGTGCGCGACCTGGTCCTCGCGGGCAACACCGCGCAGATCGCCGACGCCGCCTTCGTGCGGGAGCTGAAGGCTTGGCTGCGCTTCAGCCCCCGGCAGGCGATCTTGACCGGTGACGGCCTCTTCAGTGCATCAAGCGGCAATCCCGCCCTTCCGGCCTGGCTTGGTCCGATTATGTTCGATCTCGTTTTCAAAGCCAAAGCCGAGAACGAAAAATACGCAAGACAACTCGCCTCTTCGGCAGGTATCGCCGTCTTCGTCGCGCGGAAGGAAGACCGTGAGCATTGGGTCCTGGCGGGCCGCGCCTGCCAGCGTTTCGCGTTGCAAGCCACCGCGCTCGGCCTCAAGCATGCTTTCATCAACCAGCCCGTCGAAGTCGCCAGCCTGCGGCCGGACCTGGCGGCACTTGTCGGTCTGCCCGGTCGGCGACCTGATCTCGTCATGCGCTTCGGCTATGGAGCCGCGCTCCCCTTTTCGGCACGCCGGCCCGCGGAAAGTGTGATCCTATCTTGAACGCTCCTGCGCAGGGCTCATCCTCCTCGGCGGCGCGGCTCGTGACCATCAAGGTCATTCACACCATCGTCTGGGTCTTTTTCGTCGCGTGCATCCTCGCAATCTGGGTGTTCGCCTTGCGGGACGACTATGTCCATGCCGCCCTATCGATCGGTGTCGTCCTGGTAGAGGTGCTCGTGCTGGTCCTGAACGGATGGCAATGCCCGCTCACATCCGTTGCCGCGCGCTACACCGACGAGCGGCGCGACAACTTCGATATCTACCTTCCAGAATGGCTTGCACGTCACAACAAGCTGATCTTCGGTACCCTCTATGTGGCTGGGATAGCGGCCACCCTCGCGAGGTGGAGCAATGCGTCAAGATAGGAAGGCCGCTTAATGGCTGAGGATGCTGTTCTAATCGGGAAGCGGTTGCCGGCCGCTGTCTATGACCTTGCGCTGCGGCTCGGTGTCAGACCCGGCACGAGCCGAACGACGGTCAAGCTCAAGCAAACAGGACGGATGAAACAGAAGCTTGAAGCCACGTCCTGGATGTCATTTACCGCAACGCAGACGATCTCGACTTCCGAATGTGCCTTCGATTGGCGGGCGCGGTTTGGTCCCTTTGGTATGATCTCGGCGCGCGATGCCTTGAAAGGCGGCCAGGGGCAGCTTGATATCATGGCGCTTGGCGTCATTCCGCTCGCCCGCGCCGAGCACTCGTCGGCGCTTATGCGCGGCGAGCTGATGCGATACCTCGCCGAACTTGCCTGGGCGCCCGACGCTATTTTGCTCAACAGCGCGCTGCGCTGGCGGGAAGACGGTCCCGACAGGCTCGCCGTGAGCGCCGGTATGGGAGAAACAGCGGTCGAAGTCACGCTCAGCCTCGACGGCGACGGGAGGATTGCTGGTGCCTTCGCGCCCGACAGGCCGCGTTCGGCCACGGCACCAATCCTGACAACGCCATGGCGCGGCCGTTTCTCCGACTATCGCCGTCACGGCAATATGTGGCTTCCGTTTGCCGGGGAGGTCGCCTGGGAAATCGACGGCAAGGAGATCGTCTATTGGCAAGGCCGGATCGACCGTTGGGAGGCGTTCGACGATAGCGCCTGATCTTGCACCACAAGCCCAACCCGCCGACGGTCTTTTCTGATCACGCGCCAGTCAGCTTTTTTCAGGGATTTCCATGGAAGCCAAATCATCCAACCAATCTTGTTGGCTAGATGGTGGGCGATGCAGGGATTGAACCTGCGACCCCACCCGTGTGAAGGGTGTGCTCTCCCGCTGAGCTAATCGCCCGCTCGTTGCCCGAAGGCCAAGCGAGCCGCGATATAAGGGAGGCAGGCTGGGGAAGTCAAGGCGGTGTCCGGCGTTCCGACAAGGATCGGATTTGCCGTCCTTTCCGCCCCGTCTCCGACCGGCGCCGGCGCTTTCCGGTCAGTTTCCGGCAGCAGCGATCAGCTTCTGCGCCAGATCGAGCGTCAGCGCGTCGAAATGCGAGATCACTGCCGAAGGTTCGAACTCGCGCACATGGCGGTCGGTGTAGCCG
>NZ_RZRQ01000244.1:0-8915 GCF_003997785.1 Mesorhizobium sp. M7D.F.Ca.US.004.01.2.1
CGTTGTGGCGCTGGAGTATGCGCCGGTGGCGGCGAAGTCGTAGTTGGCTTCCATGCGTGGTGGTGATGACGGCTGATGGCGCCTATGTGGAGCGGGCGAAGGACTGAGGCCTCCGACCAGCAGGCATGCCCCTCGCCGCTTGACCACTCCGTTTCGGGCTGACCGCAGGCGACGAAATCGCCTCATTGCCGGCTGAAGCGTTTTCAATTGCCGTTCGTGGCCAAAGCTCCTCAACTCGCCGCCTGAGATCGAACCTCTGCGGGGAAGCATGCGAACGACGGCCAGAGTGCGCAGGGTGCGCGACGGCAGACTGGAATTCTCCAGGGAATGGTTGCAGCTGCGCAACCCGCATGCCCCGATCGAGGTGCTGACCGCAGAGCAGATCGAGGCGATACACGACGCTTCGATGTCAGTGCTCGAGGATGTCGGCATGCGCATCCAGGACGAGGAAACGCGAAAACTCTTCGCCAGCGCCGGCTTTGCCGTCGACCACGCCACCGAACGTGTCGTCTTCGATCGCGAGGGCCTGCTGGCGCTGGTCGCCAAGGCGCCGCCGGTCGTCACCGTGCGTGGCCGCGATCCGGCCAAGAAGCTGTTCATGGGCCAGGGCCAGGTCGCCTTCACGGCGGTCAGCGGCCCGCCCTTCGTGTCCGATCTCGACCACGGACGCCGCGCCGGCACGTTTCGCGACCAGGAAAACTTCCTGAAGATGACGCATATGACCGACGTGCTGCAGATCGAGGGCGGCACCAGCGTCGAGGCACAGGACCTGCCGGCCGACACACGCTATCTCGATTTCTACCTCGCCTGCTGCAAGCTTTCGGACAAGCCGTGGAAGCCGCTGACCATCGGCCGCCACCGCGCCCGCGACGCCATCGAGATGGCCAAGATCTGGTATGGCGAGGACGAGGACAGCCTCGCCGCCAATCCGGTGTTCTTCGTCAACACCAACACCAACACGCCGCTGGTGCTCGACGGCGAAATCGCGCAAGGCGTCATCGAATATGCGCGGCTCGGACAGGTCGTATGCGTGACGCCCTTCGGCCTGGCCGGCGCGATGGCGCCGGCCACTGTCGCCGGCGCGCTGGTGATGCAGAATGCCGAAACGCTGGCCTGCTGCGCGCTGACCCAGATCATCCGCCCCGGCTGCCCCTACATTTATGGCGGCTTCATCTGCAATGCCGACATGAAGACCGGATCGCCGGCCTTCGGCACGCCCGAATTCACGCTCGGCGCGCAGGCCACCGGCCAGATGGCGCGCCGCTACGGCCTGCCGTGGCGCTCGTCCAACGTCAACGCATCGAACGCGCCGGACGCGCAGGCGGCCTACGAATCCATGATGTCGCTGTGGGGCGCGCTGACCGGCCACGCAAGCGTCTTCAACCATGGCGCCGGATGGCTGGAGGGCGGCCTGGTCGGCTCCTACGAGAAGTTCATCCTCGACATCGAGATGGTGCGCATGATGTGCGCCTGGATGACGCCGCTCACCGTCAACGCCGATACGATCGGCCTCGACTCGATCAAGGAGGTCGGTCCCGGCGGCCACTTCTTCGGCACGGCGCACACGCTGGCGCGCTACGAGAACGCCTTCTACAAGCCGCTGGTTTCCGACTGGTCGAACTTCGAGAACTGGCAGGACAAGGGCAGCCCCGACGCCGCCCGTCGCGCCAACGGCATCTGGAAGCAGATGGTCAACGAGTATGAGGCGCCCGCCATCGACCCGGCCGTGATCGAAGAGCTCGAGGACTATGTCGCTCGGCGCAAGATCGAGCTCGAAGCCCTGCGCTAGCACCCTTTGAAAACAGCAAAAGTGGATTTCTGACGGAATGGATACACATGCCCGCGTAGTGGTGATCGGCGGTGGGATAACCGGCTGCGCCATCCTCTATCACCTGGCCAAAAAGGGCTGGAAGGATGTGGTGCTGCTGGAGCGCTCGGAACTGACATCCGGCTCGACCTGGCATGCCGCCGGCAATCTGTTCTCGCTGACCAGGCCCTCCAATGCCCAGCGGCTGCAGGTCTACACGATCAATCTCTATCCGGAGATCGAGCGCGAGAGCGGACAGGCCGTCGGCTACCATCCGACCGGCGGCATGCATCTGGCGGCATCGAACGACGAGGTCACGACGCTGGCGATTGCCCGGGCCCGCGCGCGGCGCAATGGCGTCGAGGCGGAATGGATCACTTTCGAGGAAGCCAAGGACCGAGCGCCGATCCTCGACACCAAAAACCTCAAGGCGGTGCTGTGGGAGCCGATCAAGGGCCATGTCGATCCGTCCTCGGCGACCAATGCGTTTGCCGCTGCGGCGCGCAAGCTCGGCGCGAAAATCCACCGCCACACACCCGTGACGGCGACGACGCCGCGCGCCGATGGCGGCTGGGACGTCGAAACGCCTGATGGCACCATCCACGCCGAATTCGTCGTCAACGCCGCCGGCTTGTGGGCGCGCGAGGTCGGCGCGCTGGCCGGCATCAAGCTGCCGCTGCTGCCGGTCGAACATCACTATCTGGTGACCGAAGCGATCCCCGAAATCGAAGCGATGGACCATGAGTTGCCGACCATCGGCGAGAGCGAAGCCGGCTATTATTCACGTCAGGAAGGCAAGGGCATCCTGCTCGGCGCCTATGAAAGCACCTGCCATCACTGGGCCTTCGACGGCACGCCGCTCGACTTCGGCCACGAACTGCTGCCCAACGACCTGGCCCGCATGGATCGCAATTTCGAGGTGGCGATGGACCGCATGCCGTGCCTCGGCGAGGCCGGCATCAAGCGCGTCATCAACGGACCGATGATCTTTTCGCCAGACCTTGGGCCGCTGCTGGGACCGCATCCGGAGCTGAAGAACTATTTCTGCGCCTGCGGCGTGATGAGCGGCCTGAACCAGGGCGCCGGCATCGGCAAGGTGATCTCGGAATGGATCGTCGACGGCGAGCCGGAGATGGACGTGAATTTCTGGGACGTCGCCCGCTTCGGCCGCTGGGCCGGCAAGCGCTTCACCTTCGAACGGACCAAATATTACTACGAGAACCGGCAGGAGCGCCCCTACCCGCATCTCGAATGCGCCGCCGGCCGGCCGTTGCGGACATTTCCCGCCTACGCCGCACAGAAGGCCAGGGGCGCCGTCTTCGGCTTCAACAATGGGTGGGAGCAGCCGCTGTGGTTTGCGCGGCCTGGCGACGAACAGCGCGACATCTTCGGCTATAGCAGGCAGAACTGGTGGAAGACGGTTGGCGAGGAATGCAAGGCGGTGCGCAGTGCTGCCGGCCTGTTCGAAATATCCACCTTCGCCAAATACCGCATCTCGGGCGAGGCCGCCTGCGGCTGGCTGCGGTGGCTGCTGGCGGGACGGATTCCCGAACGGCCCGGCGCTGTGGCGCTGTCGCCGATGCTGTCGGAAAAAGGCCGGCTGATCGGCGACCTGACCGTGTCTAAGCTCGACGATGGCAGCTATCTCCTGCTTGGCGCCGGCACAATGCAGGGCCAGCACATGCGCTGGTTCGATGCGCACAAGACGCCAGGCATTTCGGTCGAGAACCTGTCCGACGGCTGGACCGGGCTAATGCTCGCCGGGCCGAACGCGCGGCAGATTCTGGCCGGGATAACGCACAGCGATGTGTCGAACGATGCGTTTCCGTTCCTGTCGGTCAGGCGCATGGAACTCGAGGCGGCGACCGATGCGATCGTGCTCAGGGTCTCGTTTTCAGGCGAGCTCGGCTACGAGATCTACACGCCCGCAATGTACCAGGCCGGCCTCTACGATGCGCTGTTGCGCGCCGGCGCCGGCCTTGGCCTGGTGCCGGCCGGCAGCCGGGCGCTGGCGAGCCTGCGCATCGAAAAAGCCTTCAAGAGCTGGGGGCTCGATCTGGCGCCGGACTACACGATCATGGAGACCGGCATGGACCGTTTCGTCGACTGGAAACGCTCCGGCTTCATCGGCGAGGAAGCGGCACGCAAACATCGTTCGCAGGGCGCTGCCGAGCGCTTCGTCACCTTGTCCGTCGATGCCGATGACGCCGATTGCAGCGGCGGCGAGCCGGTGTTCCGCGACGATGTCTATGTCGGTTATGTCACGTCGGGCGCCTATGGCTACACAACGAATGAAAGCCTGGCACTTGGCTATCTCAAATCGCAGGTTGTCGATAGCGGCGCCGGCTTCGAGGTCGAGATCAACGGCAAGCGCCGTGCCGCGTCGGTTTCGGACGGCCCGCGCTACGACCCGGAAGGGCTGCGCATGCGGGCGTGACGTTGCGGTTTGGCCTCCAATCTTCCACCGCCTCTTGAAAACCCCTATAGGTGCCGCGCTGGAGCAGTGGGTTCCGGCGCGCGGAGGAGTTAGCGAAGATGGCAAGGCGGTTACCTCCCTTTGCCGCGTTGCGAGCCTTCGAGGCGGCGGCTCGGGCCGGCAGCCTGGCCGACGCCGCCGAAGAACTGCTGATTTCGAGTTCCGCCGTCAGCCATCAGATCAAGTCGCTGGAGACCTTTGTCAGCGCCAGGCTTTTCCTGCGCGAGCAGACCGGCCTGAAGCTCACCGAGATCGGTGAAAAATATCTGGAAGGGCTGGGCGACGCGCTGGACCGCATCGAGGCGAGCACACTGTCGGTGATGCAGGACACCAAGAATGGCGGGTTGACCATCCATCTGTTCCAGTCGCTGGCGCAGATGTGGCTGATCCCGCAGCTGGACGATTTCCTGTCGTCCAACCCCGAGATCACCGTCAAGCTGATCACCAAGCCGGACGACATCGAATTCTCCGGCTCCAGCATCGACATCGACATTCGCTATGCCATGACGGCGCCGGCGGAACACATGTGCGAGAAGCTGATCGACGAGGTTATCGCGCCGGTCGTCTCGCCGGACTATCTGCGTCACAACGGGCCGATCGAGACGCCGGAGGACCTGATTGGGCGGCGGCTGATCGGCTGCGAATACGTGCCGCATGAATGGGATTTCTGGTTCGAGAAAATGGGCGTTGCGGGCTCGAACCAGGTGCCGAAACTGATGTTCGATTCCCGCTCGCACGCCTTGCTTGCCGCAAGCGAAGGCATGGGCGTGGCGATGAACCGCCGACCTTATGGCGATCTCCTGCTGAAGCGCGGCTCGCTGATCGCCCCCTTTGCCGAGGACGTGCCAACCGGCGGCGCCTATTACTTCATCGCACCGAAGCGCTCGGCCGGTCTCGCCCGCGTCAAGCATTTCAAGGCCTGGCTGCTGTCGCTCAGTACCAGCCTTCGCAGCGACTGACGGGCTTTCGCCACCGGTCGAAATCAATTCATCCGCAGCGAAATTTTATTCGATTGAGACGCTTTGGACGTGCCCCTAGGGTCGCCATGAAAAGCGGGGCGATCTTGCGAAACGGCGGTCAGATACTCATCAGCGCTCTGTTGCAAAACAGCTGCAAGGCCGTCTTCGGCGTGCCGGGCGAAAGCTATCTGACCGCGCTCGATGCGCTGTGGCAGCGCGCCAATCTGATCCGCTACATCACCTGTCGCCACGAGGGCGGCGCCTGCTTCATGGCGGGCGCCTACGCCGACGCCACCGGCGAGCCGGGCGTCTGTTTCGTCACCCGTGGCCCGGGCGCGATGAACGCCGCGATCGGCCTGCATGCGGCCTATCAAGGATCGACGCCGCTCATCCTTCTGGTCGGACAGATTTCGACCGCGCACCGTGACCGCGAAGCCTTCCAGGAACTCGACTATCGCCGCGTCTTTGGGCCGATGTGCAAGTGGGTGGCGGAAATCGATCACCCGTCGCGCATCCCCGAATACGTCAACCGGGCCTGGCGAACTGCGATCTCCGGCCGCCCCGGCCCTGTCGTTCTGGTCCTGCCGGAAGACATGCTCAAGGCCGAATGCGACACGCCGGACCTGAAACCGGCGATGGCGACGCCCGTCGCGCCGCTGGCCGCCGACATGGCCGCGATCGAAACCATGCTGGCACGCGCCAAGCGGCCACTGCTGTTGCTTGGCGGCGCCAACTGGACGCAAGCCGGCCATGACGCCATCATCCGGGCAGCTGAAAACTTCAGCCTTCCCGTCGCCGTCGGCTTCCGCCGCCAGGGCCTGTTTCCACACGATCATCCAAACTACATCGGCAACCTTGGTTTCGGCGGCGCGCCGATGCCCAACGACTATTGCCGGCAAGCTGACCTCATCCTTGCCGTCGGATCCCGGCTGGGTGACGGCACGACGCTGAAATTCTCGCTGATACCATCGCCCGTTGCGCACTGCCGGCTGGTGCACGTGCATCCCGGCGCCGAGGAGCTTGGCCGGCTCTATCAGGCCGATCTTCTGGTACAGGCCGACCCCAATGCCTTTGCTGTTGCCCTGGCGGCCCTGGCGGCCATCGCGGCACCCGGCGGCACTCCAGGGCGCGCCGCGATCCGGGCCTTGGCAAGGCAGCGCTACCTGGCCATGCTCGACCTTGCCGTGCAGCCCGGCCCCGTCGACATGGGCGCTGTCATGCGGTTCCTGAGCCAGCGGCTGCCGGCCGATGCCTTCATGACCACGGGTGCCGGCAATGCCTCCGACTGGCCCAACATCCACTTCCGCTATCGCCGGTTTCGCGGCGCGCTGGCGCCGGTGTGCGGCGCCATGGGCTTTGGCGTGCCGGCAGCGGTTGCCGCCAAGATCGCCGATCCAGATGCGCCGGCCATCTATATCGGGGGTGACGGCGACTTCCTGATGAACGGCCAGGAGTTCGCCACCGCGATCCAGTACGGTCTCGATCCGATCTTCATCGTCGTCGACAACCGTTCCTACGGCACCATCCGCATGCACCAGGAACGCGCCTTTCCCGGCCGCAATTCCGGCACCGGCCTCACCAATCCGGAGTTCGCAACCGTGGCGATCGGCTATGGCGGCCATGGTGAAACGGTGGAAGCGACCGACGATTTCGAGCCGGCGTTCGAACGCGCTCTGGCCAGCGGCAAGGCGGCGGTCATCCACGTCAAGGTCGGCGCCGATCACCTTGGCCCGAATATGACGGTGTCCGCCTTGAACAGCCGGCGCACCGTCAGGCAGCGTCTGTCGAATTGAATGTGGGAGGTTTTAACGTGACCAGCTTTTCCGAGTTTGCCGGCAGCCTGACATACGACGCCATTCCCGAAGCGATGCGCGCCGTGCTGAGGCGCAGTTTTGCCGATACGCTTGGCGTGGCGGCGGTGGGTTCGACGACGGAGATATCGTCGATCACCAAGACAATCGCCGATCGGCTGTGGCGTTCGTCGCCCGAAATCGCGGCCCGGATGATCTTCGACGGGCGCCCGGTCAGCCCAGCGGGTGCGGCCTTTGCCGGCGCCTTCACGATCGATTCCATCGATGGGCATGACACCACTAGCCCTTGCAAGGGCCATGCCGGCTCGGCGGTGTTTCCGGCCCTGCTCGCCGTTGCGGATTCGCTCAGGGCCTCGGGCGCCGCACTCTCCGGCGAAGAGCTGATGGTTGCGCTGGCCATCGCCTATGAGGTTTCCTACCGCGCCGGGCTGACCCTGCACGGCACCGTGCCCGACTATCACACCTCCGGGGCGTGGACCGCGGTCGGCGTGGCGGCCGGAGTGTCCCGGCTGCTGCGGCTCAGCCAGGAGCAGACGCGCCATGCCGCGGGGATTGCCGAATACCACGGTCCGCGCAGCCAGATGATGCGCTGCATCGATTTCCCGACCATGCTGCGCGACGGCGTCGGCTGGGGCGCGCCGTCCGGCGTCATGGCGGCCTATATGGCGGAACTCGGCTTCACCGGGGCACCGGCGATCACAGCCGAAGGCAAAGCCGCCGCACCCTGGTGGAGCGATCTCGGCCAAGCCTGGCGCGTCGTCGAGGATACCTCGTACAAACCCTATCCGGTCTGCCGTTGGGCCCATCCATCGATCGATGCCGCACGCGACCTGATGCGTGACAACAGGCTTTCCAGCGAGGATGTCGCGCGCGTGCGCATCCAGACCTTCCACTATGCGGTGCGGCTTGCCGGCCACAATCCGAAGACGCTGGACGAGATGAGCTATTCGATCGCGTTCCCGGTCGCGACGATGATCGTGCGCGGCAAGATCGGACCGCAGGAGCTGCTGCCGCAAGTTCTGCAGGACGAAGAGATCCGTCGCATTTCCAACGCCACCGAATTGGTGGAGACCGAGCACTATACCCGCATCAGCGTCGGCAAGCGCTGGGCCGACGTGACGCTCTACCTGAAGGACGGACGCGAAATCATGTCGGAGCCGCGCACGCCGAAAGGTGATCGCGACAACCCGATGAGCGACGACGAGTTTCACCAGAAATATGCGACTTTCACCGACGGGCTGATCGGCAAGGACCGGGCCAACGAGATGGAAGCGATGGCGCTGTCCTTCGACGCCCTGGACAGCCAAGGGCTTGGCCGGCTGATCGATCTGGCCGTCGCGCCTCTCGACCGCTGAAGCCTGCCAGGGCACGGACAATCGCTATCGCGGCGCCGGACGGAATTATTCTCAGCCGGCGCTGAATCCTTTTCGATCCCATCGCGCCGGCCAATGTCTACGATGAACCAACAAGGCCGCTGCAATCAACAGCGCATCAGGGATTGAAACCAAGGGGAGAACGCAATGACAATGTTCAAGAGCAATGGCGGCCGCATTCCTGATTTCGTCACGGCGATGGCCGAGAGCGCCAAGGCAGGCGCGGTCGACCGGCGCGAGTTCCTGGCGATCGCCAGTGCATTCGGCGCAACGACCGCAGCCGCCTACGCAATGCTTGGCCTCGCCGCGCCGACGGTTGCGCGGGCCGAGGAGCCGAAAAAGGGCGGCGTGCTGAAAGTCGCGACCAGCGTCAAGGAACAGAAGGATCCGCGGACCTATGACTGGTCGGAAATGGCCAACGTCACTCGGCAAACGCTGGAACCGCTGGTCAAATACACCAACGAATTCACCTTCAAGCCGATCCTGCTT
>NZ_RZRQ01000245.1:0-8816 GCF_003997785.1 Mesorhizobium sp. M7D.F.Ca.US.004.01.2.1
GTTCGAAAACCAATCAGCTTGGAGTGGCTGAAAAATCGCAATCTCATTCAGTCGAATCGTCCCGTCTTTCCACGCACAGAAGATCGGAGCACTATGAGCCGTTGGTTCCGCCCTCTGGATCACGGCGATGTTGGAAATCCCGGAAGATCGATGCGAGCGCCATCGTCTGTTCAAGGCTATCGACGATGCCTTCAAGGGCGGCGACTTCGACGGCCTCGGCGTGGCCTTGGGCGGCTCTTCCCGCTGGTTCGATGAGCGCATGCCGTTTGAGTTCGGCCTCGGGCATCCGCTGGAATATGCGATCTATTGGAGCCCCGTCGGCTTCATCTCGACCCTGCTCGATGCCGGCTCGGATCCGAATTATCAGGATCACGGCGGGTTTCCGTCTATCATTGCGGCGCTGTCCACCGACAGGGCAGACAGGCTGGACATTGTGCAGGTGTTGATCGACGGCGGTGCTGCCCCCAACATGCGGGGCGTCAACGACTGGACGCCGCTTCACTATTCGGTGGCCATCCGCAGTGTCGATGCGATCCGCCTGCTTTTGGCAGCGGGCGCCGACCCGGCGCTCGAAACCCGCATCGATGACTACAGGACAGCCATCGAGGAAGCCGAGATTGCCGGTTTTGAAGCCGGTGCTTCATTGCTGCGCGATCCGATTGCCGGGCGCAGCTCCAACGGACAATGAGTTGGGCGCGGCGAAACCATCACCGACAGGTGGCCAAGCTGACCTCAGACCTTCTTCAACCCCGCCTTGAAGCGCTTGCCATTGGCAACGTAATGCGCCGCCGAGCCGCGCAACCTTGCCACGGCCGCGTCGTCCAGCACCCTGATCACCTTGGCAGGTGAGCCGACGATCAGCGAATTGTCCGGGAATTCCTTGCCTTCGGTGACCAGCGCGCCGGCGCCGACCAGCGAATTCCTGCCGATTTTCGCGCCGTTCAGCACGATGGCGCCCATGCCGATCAGGCTGTTGTCGCCGATCGTACAACCATGCAGCAAGGCGCGGTGGCCGATCGTACAGCCCTCGCCAATGGTCAGCGGAAAGCCGGGATCGGTGTGCATCACCGTATGTTCCTGCACGTTGGTGTCGGCACCGATGACGATGGGCTCATTGTCGCCGCGAATGACGGTGCCGAACCAGAAGCCGGCGTTGCGGCCGACCCGCACGTCGCCGATCAGCGTCGCATCGGGCGCGATCCAGTTTGAGTCCGCATCCGCGAAGCTGGGCTCCGTTCCATCGATCGCATAAAGCGGCATTTTTCGGTCTCCGAATCGTCTCAGGCTGGCAATTCGGACCCTAGGAGACGGATCGTCCATGAGGCAATGGCAAGCACGACGACGCCCAGCGCCAAGGACCAGGCAATCGCCGTGCAGCCGCAAGACATCAGTGCCCACTTGGAAATGCGGCGCTCACGCCGGGCATCGATGGCATCGTTGACCAGCATGAAAGGCCCGGCACAAGCAGTCGCGAGCAGCGAGCGCAAGACATGTGACGGCGACACATAGGGTTCGGTGAAGGCGACCTTGCGGCCCGACACCAGTTCCATGGCCGATCCAGCCAACCCGCAGGCCGTCAGCCCGACGACAAAAGCGAAGAGTGTGAGTTCCAGCGGTCCCATCTTAACTTTCCATTTACCATGAAATTGCACAGTCGTTCCATGAAGGCTGCAAGGGCCATGCCATGCGATGTGTGCCGCCCAGGGACAACAGAGGCGGACAGGCGGCTCGAGATCCGAGGACTGAGATGAAGCAGGCAGCGCTCGCCAACGGCCCCGAACTCACGGTGGTCGATTCCAGGCTGATGAAGCGGGTGTTCTACGGGTTCGCGGCGCTGGCGCTGCTGTCGGTAGCGATCAGCCTTGGTGGCAAATGGTTCGGCCATTCGATCGCCATGGCCGGATACACCGACGACGCAACGGTCCACCAGGTGGTGATCGCCAACAATGTCATTGCCGTGCCGGCCAACACCATCCGTTTCGCCCAGGCCCGGCGCGACGGCATCGCTTCGCGGCTCGACCTCTATCTGCGCTATCCCCAGATGGAAGGCTACAGCGAGGCCGCGCGGGACGATTTCAACCATACGGGCACTGCCAAGAGCATCATCTTCCTGTCCTTCGAACAGCAGATGATGTCGCGTGACATGAGTGGCCGCTTCGCGCCGATCTATAGCGCGTTGATCACCCAGCCCGGCATTGCGGGACCTGGCGGCACGACGGTGTACGGTTTCAACGAGAAATCAGGCTATCTGAACGAGGTGCTGGTTGTCGGCAAACGCCCCGGCAAGGACCCGTTCGTAGCCCGTTGCCTGAGCGGGCCGAGTGCCGAGGAATCGCTGGCGCCCTGCGAGCGCGACATCCAGGTCGGCGACGAACTCAGCCTCACCTATCGCTTCCCAAGGGAGTTTCTGGGTGATTGGCAGGCGCTCGACGCTGCAATCGCCACCGAAGCCGGGCGCGTCCTGAAGTCAGGACATTGAGAACGCTTCGGGAGATCCGGCTGGCCGGCCGCATGAGGCGGAGCCGGCCCAGCGCTAAAGCGCGTCGCGTTCGAGCGGATTCAGGCGACGCGCTTTAGATCTTTGATTTCATGCATGTCGTTGCCCCAAAAACCGGGGCCACTTTTGGGCGACATGCATTGGACAGCTGGCTCAGGCCAGATCGATGTCGAGGATCGCCATCGAGAAATTGTAGTCGCCGTCGTCCTCGTCCTTGAAGACGATGCCGAGGAATTCGTCGCCGACATAGACCTCGGCCGAATCGTCCTTGCGCGGCCGTGCCTTGACCTCGATCTTGGGGTTCTGGAAGACGCGCTTGAAATAGGCGTCCAGCTTTCTGATTTCGTCCGGCTTCAACAGTCTTCTCCGATCATCGGGCTTGCTCGTTCGAACGCGCTTCTGGCACGTCGACAATGGCGATGTAAAGGCAAGCGGCCTGATAAGGCGAGACAACCACCCGCTCATGCAAGCGGCCGGAATCCGGCAGCAGGCGGCGGCCTCGTGAAAATCAGATGTCGAAGCTGACGACCTGATCCATCGTCTGCGACGGCAGAAGCTGGTCCATCTGGCGCGACGGTTGATCGCAGCCGGTCTCGCCGACGACACGGGCCGGCACGCCGGCAACCGTCTTGTTGTGCGGCACTGGCGACAGCACCACCGAGCCTGCCGCGATCTTCGAGCAATGGCCGATTTCGATGTTGCCGAGGATCTTGGCGCCGGCGCCGATCAGCACGCCGTAGCGGATCTTGGGGTGACGGTCGCCGCCGGCCTTGCCGGTACCGCCTAGCGTCACGCCATGCAGGATCGACACATCGTCCTCGATGACCGCCGTCTCGCCGACCACGAGGCCGGTGGCGTGGTCGATGAAGATGCCCTTGCCGATGCGGGCGGCCGGGTTGATGTCGGTCTGGAAGACCGATGACGAGCGGCTCTGCAGATAGAGCGCGAAATCCTTGCGGCCCTGGTTCCACAGCCAATGCGCCAGCCTATGCGTCTGGATGGCGTGGAAACCCTTGAAATAGAGCACCGGCATGATGAAGCGGTCGCAGGCTGGATCACGATCGTAATAGGCCTGGATGTCGACGCGCACGGTCGTTGGCCAATCCTTGTCGTCGGCCAGCATCGATTTGAACGTCTGGCGGATGAGATCGGAGCCGATGTCCTGGTGGTCCAGCCGCTCGGCCAGCCGATGGATAACCGCTTCCTCCAGGCTGTCCTGGTTGAGGATGGTCGAATAGAGGAATGCGGCGAGCAGCGGGTCGCGGTTGACCGCCTCCATCGCCTCGTCGCGGATCGAACGCCAGATCGGATCGACCGGCTGCAATGCGCTGTGTCGGGAAATGCTGATGCTGTTCATCGCCGTCTCGTCCTGCGCCCTGCCGGGCTTGCCTGTTGCGCTTGCCTGTTGTCTGGCCGCACATATAAGCCAGATCATAGCACGATTGAACTCAATTTTCCTTAGTGCTTTGTCAAATGGATTTGGTTCGCGGGAATTCAAGCAGCCATGGAAAACGAACCCTTGATCGACGACGCGCTGAAAAGCGAGCTCTCAGCACTCTACCGGGCCAAGAGCCGCCACTACCACAACCTTGCCCATATCGAGGCGATGCTGGGCCTGGCAGGCGACTATCGAGGCTCGCTCGGCGATCCCGAGGCGATCGAAGCGGCGATCTGGTTCCACGATGCCATCTATGACAGCAAGGCCAAGGACAACGAGGCGCAAAGTGCTGCCCTTGCCGAGAAAAGGCTGGCGAGCCGCTCGGATCCGTCACGCCTCAATCGTATCTCGGCGATGATCGTCGCCACCGCCACGCACCAACTGCCGCCGTTCGACGACGCGACGGCCACACGGGACGCAAGTCTTTTCCTCGACATGGATCTGTCGATCCTGGGTGCCGCGCCGGATGCCTTCGACGCCTATGAGCGCGCCGTACGGCGCGAGTACGCCTGGGTGGAGGAGCCGATGTGGCGGGCTGGACGCAGTGCGGTCCTGAAGAATTTCCTCGCCCGCCCACACATTTTCCACACCGAAGAGTTTCGCCAGCGCTTCGAACCGCAGGCCAGGCTGAACATGGCGCGGTCGCTGGCGGCCCTCACAAACAGCTAGACTAGGAGCAATCAGGTAAAGGCGCCTATTGTCGATGCCAGCATCGCCAGAATGGCCAAGCCTGCCATCAACGACAGCCCATTGAGAACGATCCCCGGAAGCCGTCCGCTCAGAGCGGATTCTCGGCATAGAACTCCAGCACGCGCTGCTTGAAGGTCTTGTCCCCGACGGCCAGCATATGGTCACGGCCCTCGATGTGAAAGGCCCTGGCGTTCGGCATCAATGCTGCAAGCTCATCGGGCGACCCGCCAATGTCGTCGGTCGTGCCGACAGCGACCAGCGTCGGCTGGGCAATGAGGGCAATATCCTGCTCGCTCAGCAATTCGCGCGATTTGGCGATGCAAGCGGCCAAGGCACGGCGATCGCTGCGGGTCTGGTCGGCGAAGGCGCGAAACGATCGGCCGCGCGGATGGCTGGTCGCGGCCGGATCATCGGCAAGCAGTGCGGCGGCGATCGGATCCCAATCGCCGACACCATCGATCATGCCGATACCAAGACCTCCGAAAACCAGCGTCGCCACCTTGTCCGGATCGGACAGCGCCATGAACGCCGCGATGCGCGCGCCCATCGAATAGCCCATGACATGGGCGCGCTCGATGCCGAGATGGCCAAGCAGGGCGGCGGCATCGGAGGCCATCTTGACCGGCGTATAGTCGGCCTCCTCATAACTCTTGGACGACGAGCCGTGGCCGCGATTGTCGAAGGCAATGGCGCGGTAGCCGGCATCGTTCAGCGTCTTGAACCAGCCGGGCGACACCCAGTTGACATAATGGTTCGAGGCGAAGCCGTGGATCATGAGCACCGGATCGCCATCGCTCGATGCCGGCTGGCGGTCGAGGAAGGCAAGGTCGAAACCGTCATGGGTGAAAAACTGCATGAGCGATCCCGCCTGCCCACTCAACCGGCACCGCCATTGGGCGCATCGCCATTGTCGGCGGGCGGCATGCCGGGGCCTGACACCGTGCCGACGGCCGGATGGCGCAACAGGTCGCCATATTCGATGCCGTTCCTGGCGGCAGTGCCGGCCTTGAGCTCGAGCACGAAGCGCACCGGTACACCGGGCGAAATAACGGCGTCGGATTGCGGCTCGCCATGCTTGACCGCCCGGACCTTGCCGTCCTGGCCGACAAAGATCAGATCAAGCGGCATCGGAGTGTTGTGCATCCAGAAGCCAACCTGCTGCTGGACCTCGAAGACGAACAGCATGCCGTGGTCGTCCGCCATGTCCTGGCGATACATCAAACCGGCCTCGCGCTCGGCGGCGGTGTCGGCGACTTCGATGGAAAAGGAGCGATCGCCGCCTTTCGTCACCGCGACCAGCGGCGCCGGATCGGTCGGAAGGATCATCGCCCGGCTGTCCGCCGAGGTTGGCTTTTCGGAATAGAAATAACCACCGGCAGCGGCGGCGACGGCAATTACGACGCACGTCACGCTCGCAGTCAGCCAGTTCCTGTAAGCCATTCGAGATCCTCGGCCGGAAATCGTCCTAGTGCGAGACCGGCAAGGTCCCCATATCAGGGTGAATTTCGGCGGCCATAAGGCCTTTGTCGCCGCGTCCGAAACGAACCAGCACGACCTGCCCAGGCCGAAGCTCGGTGATGCCGTAACGGCGCAAGGTCTCCATGTGGACGAAGATGTCCTCGGTGCCCTCACCGCGGGTGAGAAAACCAAACCCCTTGGTGCGGTTGAACCATTTCACCAAAGCGCGTTCGAGACCGCTCTCCGGCGTCACCGCGATATGGGTGCGCTGCTCCTGCATCTCGGCCGGATGGACCGCCGTGGTGACATCCATGGAGAGCACCCGAAAGGCCTGCAATCCGCGGTCGCCATGCTTGACGAGACAGACCACGCGCGCGCCCTCCAGGGCCGTCTGGAAGCCGTCCCTTCGAAGACATGTCACATGGAGGAGGATGTCGCCCGAGATTCCGTCATCCGGGAGGATGAAACCATAGCCCTTGGCCACATCGAACCACTTGATGGCGCCGGCTACTTCGAGCAGATCAGCGGCATCGCCGCCTTCGTCACGCTGCAAGGCGTCGCCAAGGGTTCCGTCCCGCCCCGTCAAAGAGGCCTTTTCCCCCATAAGAATGCCCCCTTGTTTCAAGAACACCGCAACTGATTCTTGACACCAGATTAACACCGCGGCTTCCGGTGTGTGCAAGACCTGCCGTGCCTTTTTTCACGGTTCATTGGGGGAATACCGGATTTGTTCTTTGCCGGCATTGCGCACTGCCGCATGATTGCCCTTTGACAGGGCCGACCCTATGTTGCACCGCAACGCAATTTATCGAGGAAATCACATGCGCTATCTGCACACCATGGTCCGCGTCGCCGACGTCGATGCCTCGCTCGATTTCTACTGCAACAAGCTCGGCCTAAAGGAGGTGCGACGCTACGAAAACGAACAAGGCCGCTTCACGCTGATCTTCCTCGCGGCCTCCGAAGACGAGCAAAGCGGCATCGCCGACAAAGCGCCGCTGGTCGAACTGACCTACAATTGGGATCCGGAAGACTACAAGGGCGGGCGCAATTTCGGCCACCTCGCCTATGAGGTCGACGATATCTACGCCACCTGCCAACATCTGATGGACAATGGCGTCATCATCAACCGGCCGCCGCGCGACGGCAACATGGCCTTCATCAGGTCGCCTGACGGCATCTCGATCGAGCTTTTGCAAAAAGGCCCGGCCAAGGCCAAGGCCGAACCGTGGGCTTCGATGGCAAACACCGGAAGCTGGTAGTCCATCACGCTGTCTTGAGCGGATAATGCTCGGCTGACAGGTCCGGTACCGTTTGGTATTTCCCGGGACGGCGCCTATCTGTCCAGCTGTGGCGCCTGCCTTTGTTTTATGCATGTCGTTCCCCCAAAAAGCGGGGGCCACTTTTGAGCGACATGCATCAGGTTGGCGCCAAGCCACACAAACAAGCGCTTGCCCAGGAGAGTTCATGCCGACCAGCCATGCCGACGTCACCACCGAACATGCCAGCCGCTACCTCCAGCAGCTCTGCAAGCACTGGGCGCACAAATTCCCGGTCGAGTTCGATCCCAATCATGGCACCATCGATCTCTCAATGGGCCGCACAGTTCTGGACGCAGACGCGAGCGCTCTTCATATCGCGGTGACGACTGACGAGGGCGGATCGCTCGAGCGCCTGGAAAGCGTCGTCGCAGATCACATCAAGCGCTTTGCTTTCCGCGAAGAACTGACCTTCGACTGGAAACCCGCTCCGGCAGCCTAGGCGGCGACTTACTTCTCACCAGCCTGGGCGGCCATCGCCAGCAGCGCCTGCACCGAGCGCCAGTTGCGCGCGGTGCCCGGCACTGTCAGCGTGCGCGGGATCAGCCCGGCAAACACCGATTTGCCCAGCCCGTCCGGCGCGCTGAGGTAGAGCACATCGCCCTTGATCTCGAAGCGTTCGGAGCCGGTGCACTTTTCGGCCAGCCGCGCCGCCTCATCGGCGGTCGGCTCGCGCTCCAGCACATAGGCGTGCAGCTTCGTGTGGTCCGCGGCAACTTCCGGATAGGGATTTTCGCTCACCAACCGCTCGAACCATGAGAGATCGCGCACCATGATGCGCGAATAGAAACCCCATTTCTTCTCGAAGGCTGCTTCGATCTGTTTCGTCAGCGTCGCCGCGTCGCCTTTGTCAGTCCGGAACACGGCATTGCCGCTCTGCACATAGGTGGCGACATCGGAAAAGCCGAGATCCTCGAAGAACGACCGCAGCTCCGCCATCTTGACGATGCGGTTGCCGCCGACATTGATGCCGGAAAACAGCGCGACGAAGATTTTTCCGGCACCGCTCATATGATGAACCCAGCCAATGTCTCGTTGTCGGTGATGTCCTGATACTGGACTCCCTCGGCCTCGAAGTTCGCCTTGAGCAAATCGAAATTGCGACGGTCCTTGGTTTCGATGCCGATCAGCACCGAACCGAAATTGCGTGCCGATTTCTTCAGATATTCGAAGCGGGCGATGTCATCGTCGGGACCGAGCAGTTCGAGGAAGTCGCGCAGCGCGCCCGGCCGCTGCGGAAAGCGGATGATGAAGTATTTCTTCAGCCCCTCGAAGCGCAGCGCCCGCTCCTTGACGTCCGGCAGCCGCTCGAAATCGAAATTGCCGCCCGAAACCACGGCAACGATGGTCTTGCCCCTGATCTCCTTCCTGGAGAAATCCTCAGCGCATCGATCGCCAGCGCGCCGGCCGGCTC
>NZ_RZRQ01000246.1:0-8761 GCF_003997785.1 Mesorhizobium sp. M7D.F.Ca.US.004.01.2.1
CTACGACGACACCGACCAGCGGCCCGGCGGCAAGTTCGCCACCGCCGATCTGATTGGCCTGCCATGGCAGGTGATCGTCGGACCGCGCGGCGTGGCCGCCGGCGAGATCGAGATCAAGAATCGCAAGACCGGCGAGCGCGAGACGCTGCCGATCGCGGACGCGAAGAAGCGCTTCGGTGTCGCTGCATGAGCGAGGCGGTGGCGGCAAGATCGGCGGGCGCCGGACCCTTTTCCATCTTCGAGCGCATGGTCGCGTGGCGCTATCTGCGCTCGCGGCGCAAGGAGACGGTGATCTCGGTGATCGCCTCGATCTCCTTCCTCGGCATTATGCTGGGCGTCGCCACGCTGATCGTGGTGATGGCGGTGATGAACGGCTTTAGGGCGGAGCTGTTGACGCGCATCCTCGGCGTCAATGGCCATCTGATCGTGCAGCCGCTCGATTCGCCGCTTGAGGACTATGCGCAGGTCGCCGGCCGCATCAACGGTGTATCAGGCGTCAAATACGCCATCCCGCTGATCGACGGCCAGGTGCTGGCGCAAGGCAATGTCGGCGGTGGAACCGGAGCGCTGGTGCGCGGCATCCGAGGCGAGGATCTCAGCAAGATCGCCATCGTGGCCAGCAACATCAAGCAGGGCTCGATCGCCGATTTCGACACCGGCGAGGGCGTTGCCATCGGCAAGCGCATGGCTGAGAATCTCGGCCTGACGCTTGGTGACACCATCACCTTGATCTCGCCGGACGGCGACGTGACCCCGATTGGCACGACGCCGCGCATGAAGGGCTACAAGATCGCGGCGATCTTCGAAGTCGGCATGTCCGAATATGACACCTCCATCGTCTACATGCCGTTCTCCGAAGCGCAGCTTTATTTCAACATGGACGGCCGGGCGCAGACGATCGAGATCTATGTCGACAATCCCGATGATGTCGATGCGCTGAAACCGAAGGTGGAGGCGGCGGCGCAGCGGCCGATCGACATGGTCGATTGGCGCCAGCGCAACGAGACCTTTTTCTCCGCCCTGCAGGTCGAGCGCAATGTCATGTTCATGATCCTGACGCTGATCGTGCTGGTGGCGGCGCTGAACATCATCTCCGGCCTGATCATGCTGGTGAAGGACAAGGGGCACGACATCGCCATCCTGCGCACCATGGGGGCGTCGCGCGGCGCCATCCTGCGCATCTTCCTGATGACGGGTGCGGCGATCGGCGTGACCGGCACGCTCGCCGGCGTGCTGCTCGGCGTGCTGATCTGCACCAACATCGAATCCATCCGCCAGTTCTTCTCGTGGATGACCGGCAAGGTGCTGTTCAACCCGGAACTCTATTTCCTCAGCCAGCTGCCGGCGAAGATGGATCCGCGCGAGACGACCTATGTCATCCTGATGGCGCTCGGCCTATCCTTCCTGGCAACGGTGTTTCCGGCATGGCGGGCCGCGCGTCTCGATCCGGTCGAAGCCTTGAGGTACGAGTAATGGCCGAGGTCATTATCGAGCTGAAGAGCGTCGAGCGGCACTATGTCCAGGGGCCGCGGAAGCTCACCATTCTCAACGGTGCGGACTTCTCGCTGAAGCGCGGTGAGATGGTGGCGCTGGTGGCGCCGTCCGGCACCGGCAAGTCGACGCTGCTGCACACTGCCGGCCTGCTGGAGCGTCCCGACGCCGGCGACGTCATCCTGGCCGGCCGTGCCTGCGGGCGGCTCTCCGACGACGAGCGCACGGCGATTCGCCGCAACGATGTCGGCTTCGTCTACCAGTTCCATCATTTGCTGCCGGAGTTCTCGGCGCTGGAAAACATCATGATGCCGCAGCTCATCAAAGGGCTGAGCCGCAAGGACGCGACCGAGCGCGCGGCACAACTGCTCGACTATATGCAGATCGGCAAGCGCGCATCGCACCGGCCGTCCGAACTCTCCGGCGGCGAGCAGCAGCGCGTCGCCATTGCGCGGGCGGTCGCCAATGCGCCGCTGGTGCTGCTGGCGGATGAGCCGACCGGCAATCTCGACCCGGTCACCGCCTCTTATGTGTTCGAGGCGCTGGCGGCGCTGGTCAAGCAATCGGGCCTCGCGGCGCTGATCGCCACCCACAATCACGAGCTGGCATCGCGCATGGACCGGCGCGTCACCTTGGCCGACGGCAAAGTGGTCCCTCTGGGCTCGGGTTGACCTCGGTCTCGACAAACCTTGGCGGGCTCACCATCAGTCCGCCACTGATGCCTGTATCTGGCCCATCGGTAGCTGCCGCTCGGTCCTCAACCTTTTCTTAACCCTGCCGATTTGATCGCCCGAAAATTCCTGATGTAGCCGGATTGTGGTCGTTGACTTTGAAACAAAATTAGAACAAACTGCGAACATATCAACAACAGGAGAGAGTTATGACCGATCTGGTTCAGGATGTCATCTCACTGGTTTGCATGAGCACCTTTCTCGTTTCCATGGCGATCTGGATCGGAGCCATGTGATTTGACGGCATTCGCCGCCGTGATCCTGAGTGGGTTATGACCCGCTCTGCCGTTAAGCTTTTCTTGCCGCCGCAACGTTAGGGTGCCCTGAAAGACAGGGAGCAACGTTGCGTGTCGCCCATCGTCACGGCCATTCTCGTGGCCAGCAATCTCGGGCTGATCTTTCTCTTGATGACCGTGCCGCTTGGTCTGCGCACGGTCCGGCTAAGCCGCGTGATAGCAGCGGACCGGCAGCGCCTCTGGCAGGCGCTGTGGCCGCTCGGCAGCGATGCCGGCTGGTCCGGTGAGATACTCTCGGCCGAAGCGCCGGACGGTGAGGGCGTGGCTCGAATCATGCTGTCCTGGGAAGGCCGCGACGGCAAGCCGATCGAGCGCAAGTCGCGGTTTGAAGACGTGGTCGAGGGCAGCCACTTCTCGATGCGGGTCATCGAGGACACCGCGCTCGACGCCTCGTTCTGGAAGGATTTTCGCGAAACCACCGAACTCGTTTCCGAGGGCAATGGTACGCGGGTGACGCTCAGCCAGACCGATCGCTATCGCGGCGTTGCCTTCCTGGTGTTCCGCTATTTCGCCATGCGCCGCGAACTCTCCAAGCTGCAGCGCTGGGCGCGGACCGGGCAGTATCGCAAGGGCGGCTGGTTCGAGCATCCGCTGAGCCAGGTCGGCTTCGCCGCGCTGTCGGCACTGATCCTGTGGCCGTTCTTCGGGCTTCATTTCGGCGGGCTGGCGCTGGCCGCGATCCTCACATCGGTGGTCGCCCTGCACGAGCTCGGCCACATGGCGGCATTTCGGCTGATGGGCCACAACAGGGCGCGGATGATCTTCATCCCGCTGCTCGGCGGCATCGCCATTGGTGGCCGGCCCTATGACAGCCGTTTCGAGGTCGCCTTCGTGGCCTTGATGGGCGCCGGCTTCTCCGCCTTCCTGGTGCCGATCGCAATCGCCGCAAGTAGCTTTGCCAGCGCGGAAGGGCATCGGCTGGCGGCAATGCTGCTGGCGGCTCTGGCTGGTTTTGCCGCCCTGTTCAACATCGCCAATCTGGTGCCGGTGTGGAAATTCGACGGCGGCCAGGTGCTGCGTCAGATCTGCTCCGGGCCGATCGCGCTGGCGCTGGCCTCGTTCTTCCTGCTCTCGGCTTTCCTGGCTGTGGGGTGGCAGGCCGGTTTTTCCGCCAATTTTCTGCTCGGGACGGGCGCGGTGTTTTCGATCCTCAGCCTGCTGACGATGAGCAGCGGGGTAAAGCCGCGTCACGAGTTGAAGCCGATTCGCACCGTCGACCG
Source organism: Mesorhizobium sp. M7D.F.Ca.US.004.01.2.1 (assembly GCF_003997785.1). Lineage (NCBI taxonomy): Bacteria > Pseudomonadati > Pseudomonadota > Alphaproteobacteria > Hyphomicrobiales > Phyllobacteriaceae > Mesorhizobium > Mesorhizobium sp. M7D.F.Ca.US.004.01.2.1. The sequence continues at coordinate 3,739 of NZ_RZRQ01000246.1, forward strand.
CTTGGCCATGGCGGCAGCGCTGCTGGCGGTGTTCGCCGTCCATGGCTACGGCGTGCTGTGGGCCTCCGCCCAGCTCATCTAAGGTGTGTTGATATTCAGGTGATGCCGGCCTGCAAATGGCTGATACCTGCGCTTCCCCGTTCTACCGCGTCGCGGTAGAACTGAGCTCACGTACGAAAAGTACGCTCCGCTCCGGTTCTCGCTATGAGCCATTTTCGACTCGGCCTGACCTGAATCTCAACACACCTGGAGCCGTGCCGGATCAGGAAGTCTCAACCGGCCTTGCGCGGGGCTTCGACAGGCAGAGCCGTGGCGGGACCGAAGACATTCTCGAAGGCGGATTTCAGGGCCAGATCAAGGTCGGCCATTGTCAGGGGAAGGCCGAGGTCGACGAGGCTGGTGACGCCGTGGTCCTGCACGCCGCAGGGCACGATGCCGCTGAAATGGTCGAGATCCGGCTCGACATTGATGGCGATGCCATGAAAGCTGACCCAGCGCCGCAGCCGGATGCCGATTGCCGCGATCTTGTCTTCGGCCGGCGAGCCGTCGGGCAAGGCAGGCCGATCCGGCCGCACCACCCAGACGCCGACCCGGTCCTCGCGGCGTTCGCCCTGCACGTTGAAGGCGGCCAGCGTGCCGATGATCCACTGTTCGAGCGCCGCAACGAAGGCGCGGACATCCTCGCGCCGCCGCTTGAGATCGAGCATCACATAGGCGACCCGCTGGCCCGGCCCATGATAGGTGTATTCGCCGCCGCGGCCGGCTGCGAAGACCGGGAAGCGGCTGGCGTCGATCAGATCCTCGCTGCGGGCGCTGGTGCCGGCGGTGTAGAGCGGCGGATGTTCGACCAGCCAGACTATTTCACCGGCAGCGCCGCTTCGGATCGCCTCGGCGCGCGCCTCCATGAAGGCGATCGCATCGGGATAGGCGGTAAGGCCAGGCTCGATCAGCCATTCGACCGGTGCCGAACCGGGGAGCGGCAGGAACGACGTGGCGATCTGGCTGCGTTCTGGCATGACGGTGTCGCTTTTTGCTTATGCCTGTCGTGGCCCCAAAACCGCCTTGCACTTTTGGGCGACATGCATTTGCCATCCATATGGCAATAGCAGGCCGAAACGTCCAGTTCCGGCACCACATTCGAGCCCTGTGGAGCATTATGCCAATCGCCTGACATTATTGCTTGCCGTGCACTTGTTTCGCCGGAAACGATTTGCTACACGCCGCGAGCCGGTCGGTTCCGGCTCTACCACGTGCGGTCGTGGCGGAATTGGTAGACGCGCAGCGTTGAGGTCGCTGTGGGGCAACCCGTGGAAGTTCGAGTCTTCTCGACCGCACCAAAATTCTCTTGACAGATTGCTTCTGGCGAGCCGGGGCGGCAAGCGACGCCAACATGGCCCATGCGGCGGCCCTTTGGCGCCGAAAGCCCGGCGATGTGGGCGACTGGCCTTGGACGATGACTCGAGATCACGCAGGTCGCTCGGCAAAACCGGGTCTATCCCGTCCACCCAAGGCCAGCCGAGATACAATTGATCGATACAAGCAGAGCGTCGGTAGCCCGCTTTTGATCCGCCGTGCCGGTATTTGCGCGAACTTCACGCAGCAGATCGACCTGCAGCCGGTGAATGTCATCCATCTGCCGCCGCAGATTGTCGAAACGCCGCTTGAACATCGGAAAGCGCGCGGAAAGATCGCCTCCCGTGAGGTCACCGATCAGGTGTCGCGTCAGCTCGTATTCGGCGGCGATGCGAGCGTAGATTCGTTCGGCCGCATCGCTGTCGGACACCAGGCCTGCGTAGAGCCGCGCGATGTCCATGTCGGACTGGTAGAGCGTCTTCTCGGCCTCGTCGATGATCAGGCGGAAGAAGCGCGAGTGCTCGAACATGCGGGCCAGAAGTTCGCGTCCGACCTCGCCGCGCACCGTGACGAACGAGCTGAGCGCGCTGCCGATGCCATACCAGCCGGTCAACAGGTGACGGTTCTGGCTCCAGGCGAACACCCATGGGATGGCGCGCAGGTCGGCAATGCCGCTGGCGCCGAAACGGCGATCCGGCCGTGAGCCCATTTTCAGCAGCGCCAGTTCCGCGACCGGGCTCGCCTGATTGAAATAATCGAGGAAGCCGGGCTCAGCCATCAACCTGGCATAGGACGCCTGCGACATGCCTGCCAGCGCTTCCAGCGCTTCGTCGAACTCCGGCGTTTCCTTGGGCTCGACATCACCGGGCGATCCGACACTGTGGGCCAGCACGCCGGCGGCGAGAACCTCGAGCTGGTTGAGGCCGGTGCCGCGATTGGCGAATTTCGAGGAGACGACCTCGCCCTGTTCCGTCACCCGCATGGCTCCGGCGACTGTACCTGCCGGCTGCGCCGCGATCGCCCGGCCGGTCGGCGCGCCGCCACGGCTGACGGAGCCGCCACGGCCGTGAAAGAAACTGATCCTGACCTTGTGCTTGCGCCCGACGGCAGCGACGCGCTTTTGCGCTTTTGCCAGTTCCCAGTTGGAAGCCAGGAAACCACCGTCTTTGTTGGAATCCGAATAACCAAGCATGATTTCCTGGCGCGCGCGGAAGTCTCGCACCGTTCGCCTCACCAGCGAAATGCCGAGCAATTCGTTCAGGATGCCGGGGGCGGCTTGCAGGTCGGTGATGGTCTCGAACAATGGCACGATCCGCAGCTTGATTGTGCCGCCGCCAATGGGCGCGGTTGAAAGTCCGCAATATTGCGCCAGCAGATAGACGGCGAGCAGATCGTCAGCCGAGCGGGTCATGCTGAGAATGAAGGAGCCGACAGCGTCGGCATCCGAGCTGGAGATGTGCTTGGCGATGACGGAGAATGTCGAAAGCAGTTCACCTGCTTCAGGCGAGAGCCGGCCTGCGTCGATCTCCAGCTGCTCGCCCTGGCTGAGGCTTAAGCGAATGCGCGCCGACCATTGCGGCGTGCCGGCTGCGACCGGATCGGCGGGATTTGTCAGCGCGAACAACTCGCCCAGCACCCGGTTGACGACCGTGGAGTTCTGCCGGATGTCGAGCGAGACCGTTCGGAAGCCGAAGCTCCCGACTTGCCAAAGGAGAGGCTGGACGAACCGCTTTGCCACTGCGCGCCCGCCAATCGCTTCGAGAACGCAAGTCAGCCCGTTCAGATCGGCACGAAACGCCTCCGCCGTGAGGTACGCCGTCGTAGCGCCATCTCGCGTGGCCACCAGCCGGGCAAGCAAGGCCGAAGCGAATTGGCGAAGCGGTTCGTCGGGATTGCGGGCGGCGATCTCTTGCGCCTGTCCGCTTCTATCAAGCGCCGTTTGCAGCGCCGGCTTGAAGCTGGCCGGCAGGTCGATGACATTCGAGCTGGCGCTGAGCACCGTCGCCAGCCGCTGCACCTGCGTCAGATACCAGCCTATGGCGGTATTGCGGTATTCGGCCATGGCATGGGCTGTGACCGCGGCCGTCACATTTGGATTGCCATCGCGGTCGCCGCCGATCCACGAGGCATAGCGCATGAAGGAGGGAATTCTGATCGGCTCGCCCGAATAGTGACGCTCAAAGGCGCCTTGAAGCTTGTCATAGAGCTGTGGCGTTGCCTCGAAGATGACCTCGCGAAAGAAATGCAGGCCCCAGGCGATTTCGCGTTCGACAGTCGGGCGTTCCAGTCGCAGTTCGCCTGTCATCCACAGAAGCTCGATCTCGCTTTCCAGATCGGCGACCAACAGGGAGCGTTCGCGCGGCGCCCAGCGGGGCTGGTCGAGCTCGGTCAGCTTGCGATAGATACGGCGGTGGATCTCCAGCACCGTGACGCGTTTGGCCTCCGTCGGGTGCGCAGTCATGGTCGGGCCGACGCAAAGCTCATCGAGCGTTGCCTGGACTTCCTCCGCCGAGTGGCCGTTCGCTGCCATCTGCGCGATCACGCCAGCGAAGGACCCGGGCACTTCGTCGACACCGGCGCCTTGTTCGAGTTCGCGGCGCACCCGCATGGCAAGCAATTCGTCTGCTATCGCCAGCAATTGGAACCATACGCCGGTCGCCTGAAGCGCGGGGATGCGCTGCTCCGCGGCGAGGGAGACCAGCGACCTACGTCCGGTCAGAACGGCGGCGATCTCGGGCTCACGCGCGCTCGCGACCTGAAGCAGCAAGCGCAACAAAAGGCTGCGTTCATCCTCACGAAAGTTGATGCGTCTGCTTTGTTCCAAACCGCTTTCCTGACTCGTCCGCATGGATACCGCTGTACTTGCGCCCTGATTCGAGGGCGGCGCCTGCTGTCAGGCGACCCGATCGGGGACCGGGCGACCTTCGAAGAAGGCGGTCAGGTTCTCCACCACCTTCATGCCCATCGCCACCCGCGTCTCCTCGGTCGCACTCCCGAGATGCGGCAACAGCACGACGTTCTCCAACTGCTTCAGCGCCTCCGGAACGGCCGGCTCTTCGGCAAAGACGTCGAGACCCGCTCCGGCGATCTCGCGCCTTTGCAGCGCGCCGATCAGCGCATCCTGGTCAATGACGTCGCCGCGTGCCGTGTTGATCAGGAATGCGCCGCGTTTCATCGACCGCAGGCTGCGAGCATCGATGAGATGGCGGTTTTCCGCGCCGCCCGGACAGTGCAGCGACACGAAATCGGATGCCGCGAGCGCATCTTCCAAGGTTGGCATCTGCACCGCGCCCATGGCGCGCGTCTCGTCATCGTCGATCGGTGACCGATTGAAGAAGACGATCTTCATTCCGAAGCCGAAATGCGCGCGCCTGGCCGTTGCCTTGCCGATGCGCCCCATGCCGACAATACCCAGGGTCTTGCCCGACACCTTCGCGCCGGCCATGTGCGTCGGCGACCAGCCACGCCACTCTCCGGCCCGCAGCTGCCGCTCGCCCTCACCGGTCCGGCGCGCGACGGCCAAGATCAGGCTGAGGGCTAGATCGGCGGTGCAATCGGTCAGTACGCCCGGGGTGTTGGTCACCACGATGTCGCGGTCGCGGGCCGCCGCGACATCGATATGGCTGAAGCCGACGCCGAAATTGGCGATGATCCTGGTGCGGGCTGCGCT
>NZ_RZRQ01000247.1:0-8719 GCF_003997785.1 Mesorhizobium sp. M7D.F.Ca.US.004.01.2.1
CGTGAACCCCTTGCGGATCGCGGCATAGATTTCGACCGGCAGCGTCGTCTGCCCCGGCGTCGCCAGGAAATAGGACACCACGAACTGGTCGAACGAGACGGCAAACGCAAACAGCCCGCCGGCAATAACGCCGGGCATGATCCACGGCAGCGTGACGCGCCTTGTCACTTGCCACTGGTTGGCGCCGAGCGAGCGGGCCGCCTCTTCCAGCTCCGGCGCGAAGGTCTGCAGCCGCGCCGAGACGACGACGATGACATAGGGCAGCGCCAGCGCGACATGGCCGAGCAGGATCGCATGCAGGCCGCGGCCGATGCCGACGCCGAAGAAGAAGATCAGCATTGCCGTGCCGGTGATCAGCCACGGTATGGCGATCGGCGGAAACAGCAGCGCCTGCAGGAACTTCTTGCCGCGGAACTCATAGCGATAGAGCGCCAACGAAGCCGCCGAGCCGAGCACGACGCAGATGACGGTCGTAATGACGGCGATCTCGACGCTGTTCCAGGTCGCCGCGATCAGCTGGTCGTTCTGCCACAGCGAGGCATACCATTCGGTCGTCCATTCGAACGGCAATTGGTAGAAGGGCGAGACGTTGAACGACATCAGTGCCATGATGATGATGGGCAGATAAAGAAAGGCGAGCAGCAGCAAGATATAGAGGCGGCCGAGCCATTCGAGGATGCGGGTCGTTGCCATCACGCAGCCCTCCGCAGCACCGGCGAGGCAATTGCCAGGATGACCAGCACCACGGCCAGCAGGATGAAGGAGAGCGCAGCACCGAGCGGCCAGTTGAACACCGCGACGAACTGGTCCTCGATGACCGTGCCATAGAAGGTGCCGGTGCGGCCGCCGAGGATGCGCGGCTCCATGAACGAGCCGACGACCGGCACGAAGATCAGCGCCGCGCCCGCGACCAATCCGGGCATCGACAGCGGGATGATCACTCGCTTCAAAACCTGCAGCCGCGATGCGCCAAGCGAGCGCCCGGCCTCGATCAGCGAGTCATCGATCGCCTGCAGCGTGAGATAGCAGGTCAGCACCATGTAGGGCACGTAGGAATGCACCAGCCCGATGATGACGGCGGGATAGGAATACATCAGGTCGATGTTGATCTTGAACGGCAGCATGGCGTTGAGCGCGGTGTCGAGGATGCCGCCTTCGCGCAGCACCATCGCCCAGGAAAAGATGCGCACCAGCCCATTCGACCAGAACGGCAGGATGACGAGCAGGAAGATCGCCTCGCGGCTGCGGCCTTTCAGCACCTTGGCGAGCACGTAAGCGGCGGGATAGCCGATGACGACGCACCACAACGTCACTTCGAGGCCAAGGCGCAGCGAGGCCAGCAGCAGCGTCAGATAAAGGCTTTGCGAGAAGAAGGCGGCATAGTTACCAAGGGTGAATGCCCACGGCTTTCCCGACAGCGGCAGTTCGGTCATGAACGAGAAAAAGACCATGGCGGACAGCGGCAGGAAGATCGCCACCGTCAGCCAGAGATAGGCCGGCGCCAGCAGCGGCAATGCCGATCTCAGCCCGTTTCGCGATGCTGTCGCAGCTGCCATGATACCCTCCTCCCCAGGATTGAAGTGCCAGCCGACGCGAACCGCCGGCTGGCTTGGGTGTCGGCTTTATTTCACGTCGACCTTCAGCTGCTGCCACAGCGCCAGATAGGCTTCGCGCTGCGCGTCGGTGATCGGCGCCTGGAACTGGATGCGCTTGGCCACTTCGGGGTCACCCATGACCTTGCGGTTGAACGCATCCTCGGGCAGCGCTTCCACCGCCTTGGTGTTGGCCGACACTGGAGCGCCGACCTTGGTGACCCATTCGACGTAGAATTTCGGGTCGATCATGTAGTTGATGAAGGCCTCGGCACCGGCGACGTTCTTGGCGCCGACCGGAATGGAAAACGCGTCGAGCCAGGCGACGGCGCCCTCCTGCGGCACGACCAGCGAGACCGGCAGCTTGAAATGCGTCTTGGCGCGATCGGCCGAGCCGCTCCAATAGGTGCCGATGTCGATCTGGTTGGAGGCGACCATCTGGTTCCAGTCGTTCTCCGAGCTCCAGAAGGTCTTGATCTGCGGCATCAGCGAGGTGAGCTTCGCCTTGACCGCATCCATATCCTTGATGTCGTTGATGTTCTGGCCGGTGGCGATGGCGCCGAACTGCACCGCCTCGACGGCGTCGTCGCGAATGACGACACGGCCCTTGTGGGCGGCATCCCACATCTCGGCGATGCTCGTCGGCGGCTTGTCGAAGGATTTGTCGTTGATGGCGAGTGCCGTCAGGCCCCACACCCACGGCACGCCATAGACCTTACCATCATGGACGAGCATCGGCGATCCCGCCTTGTCCTTGCTGATGTCGGCGTAGTTCGGCAATTTGGAGACGTCGATCGGCTGGATCAGCTTGCCGTCCATCGCCTGGTCGTTGAAGGCGGCATTGATCATGACCACGTCGTAGAGGCCGGGATTGGTCCGGATCTTGGTCAGCATTTCCTGTTCGGAATTGAAGAAATCGTTGACGACCTTGTTGCCGGTTGCCTTTTCGAACGCCTCGACGGCCCACGGCTCGTCGGCGCCGTAGCCCTTCCAGTTGAGCACATGCACTTCGTCGGCCTTGGCGGCGAACGCGAGTGCGGAGGTAAAGACGGCGGTCGCCGTCAGCAGAGCAGTCAAGTCAGGCATGCGCATGGTTGGTTCCTCTCTGTGGGTTTGCCCGGTTCCCGGGCTTGTCAGGCTTTCCAGCTGTTATGCATTGGCCTTCTGTGTCCGGCCTGCATCCGACGGGTCGGCGGCATGGCTCAGGAATGTCTGGATTTCGCGGTTCGTCGGCGCCGACGAGCCACCGTGGCGGGTGACCGATATGGCCGCCGCCGCATTGGCATAGCGCGCTGCCTCGAAGGGCGGGAGGCCCCGCGCCAGCGCGCTGACGAAAGCGCCGATATGGGTGTCGCCGGCGCCATTGGTGTCGATGGCGCTGACCTTGAAGCCGGCAATGGTCTGTGCTGACCCGTCGGCCAACCGGATATGGCAACCCTTCGCGCCAGCGCGGATGACCACGCCCGCTGCTTTCGGGCAGTGATCGCCCAGCAGCCTTGCCGCGAGGCCCTCGACATCGCCAGGACCGGCAATTTCGGCCGCCTCCGTCGTGTTGCAGCTCAGCCATGTGGTTCGCGCGAGCACGCGCGACAGGATGGGGCGTGGAATGTCCGTGATGACCGGCGTCGGGTCGAAGACGAAAGGTGTTTCGTCAGGCAATGCCTCGATCCAGTCGGTGAGCGCATCGCGGCTCTTAGGATAGCTCAGCGTATAGCCGGAGGTGAACACCCAGTCGCCCGGCGCAACCGCAATAGGCTCCATCATGTCGGGGCTGAGTATGCTTTCCGCACCCGGCCACGACACGAAGGTGCGTTCAGCGTCGCTCGAGATCATGGCGACACAATTGCCGCTGTCCATCAAGGGCGATGGCGGCGTCAGCGTCGCGATGCCCTCGGCCATGAAAGCAGCACGCAGGAAGTCGCCGTTCGGCCCGCTGCCGAGCTGGCCGCCGAACACCACTTGCATGCCCGTTCGGCTGGCCGCGACCATCATGTTGAAGCCGCCGCCGGCGACCTGGGCGAAGCTCGACGCCGTCTTTTCCATGCCGGGCGCCGGCAAGGCATCGATGCGGTAGACATAGTCGACCACAGCGCTACCGATATGGACGAGACGCCCGCTCATGCCGCGGCATCCTTGCCGGAACCGGTTTTCGCCAGCCTTGCCGCGACGAGGTCGGCGGCGAGTGCGCGAACCTCTGACATGTCGATGCCGACAAGCCGCGCGATGTGCTGTTGCGGCAATCGGGAAAAACCGCTGCAGGCGCCGGCCATGCCGGCGGCGATGGCACCGATCGTATCGGTGTCGCCGCCGAGGTTGGCGCTGATGATGGCTGCTTGCCAAGGGTCGCCACGAGCGACTTCCAGCACGGCGAAGGCAGCCGGAACCGATTCCTGGCTGGCGACGCCGGTACCGACCAGATCGGTGATCAGCCGGATCGCATCCCTGATCGCCTTGCCGCGCACGATGTCCTGTGCCCAGACGATACGTGCGGCGATGTCGCCGCCGGTGACCCAATGGCCGAGCGTCGCCCCTCGCCTCGCCGCCGCGACGGCGCTGGCGGAAGCATCGCGCCAACCGCCACCGGCGACGCCGCGGCTGACCGCGGCAGCGACGGCTGCAGCCGAAGCGATGGCGATCGAGGTGTTGTGCGTGGCCCGGCAGGTCTCCGCCACCTTGGCGACGAACGCCTCCAAGGGTTCGAGCGGCATCATGATGCCGACAGGCGCGATGCGCATGGCCGCACCATTGGTGTCGCCGCTGCGTCCTGCTTCCTCGGCCGGCACACCATTGTTGATGGCGTCGATGGCTCGTTTGGTCGACGGCCCCAGCAGATCATAGCTGCCGCGCGCCTTCACCTCGCGCTCCCAGTCGAGCAGTGCATTGACCCAGCGCGCGTGGTCGAAGCGGTCGCCGGATTCGACCAGAATGCGGCCGAGCAGCAGCGCCTGCTCGGTGTCGTCGGTGATGGTGCCGGCAGCCAGTCCCTTCGACACCGGATGATCGGCGAAAGGCGCGATGAAATCCTCGACATGGCCGTAGAGTTCGGCAATGCGGGCCGGTGACAGAAGCTGCGTCGGCATACCGAGCGCGTCTCCCAGCGCCCCGCCGACAAGTGCGCCCATGGCGCGATCAATGGCCTTGCTGGTTGCATCCGACATCGCTCAGAACCTCATATGCAGCGCGAAATGCGCCGGATTGAGCAGGCTGGTGACATACTCGATCGGCCGGTCATCGGCCGCACGCGTCAGCCGGCGGCCGCGCAGGAACGGCGTGCCTTGCGGGCAGCCGAGGATGGCCGCATCCTCGGCATTGAGCATCTCGATCTCGACCCATTCCTCGCCATGGTCGGGAATGAGGCCGGCGGCGCGCAGCGTCTGGTGCAGCGAGCCCTCGCGCAATCCGCGCAACGGTACGTCCTCAAGCTCGAGTGACAATGGCAGCCGGCTGCGCTCGATAGAGATCGCATGGCCGTCACTGGCGTTGGTGCGCACCCGGTCGACGGCAATGAATAACGGGCTTTCGATACCAAGCAGCGCAGCCAGATCAGTGTCCTCGATGACCTCCAGCCGCAGCGTCCGCGTCTCGGCATTGGCGCCAGCATCGGCCAACGCCCGCGACCAGCCGATGGCGTCATCGACCGGCTTACCGTCGAAGGTGACGAACGAACCGATGCCCACCTTGGTGGTGATCAGCCCGCGGCTGGACAGTTCCTCGAGACCCTTGCGGACCGTATTGCGGCTGACGGAGAAGCGCTGGACGAGTTCGTTTTCGCTTTGAAGGCGGTCGCCGAAGCCGAGAACGCCGGAGCGGATCTCATGTTCGAGGACGGTGGCGATCTGCTCGGGCTTGCCCGTGCCGGGAGACAGTTGAACCGCGCGCCGCTTCATATGGGTACCTGTTCAGTGAACCTGTATAATCCTGTTCAATATATATCCACGGACGCCGTGTCAACGGGATCCAAAAGCAGGCCAACGGGCGCGAACGTTGCGGAATGCCTGCAAAACCGCCGACGACAGGCCGGCATACGGATTCCGAGAAACCGACCACCGATCAACCGAAAAGACCGCAATCAATCAAGAGGATAGCGCCAGTTCTTGATTCAAGCTTGACCGGACACGCTACGGTATCGACACCTCACGGGGCTCGACGAGGATGTCCGCCTCGATCGCTGCGTTGATGAATGCCGCCCGTGCCGCCGAGGCTTCTTTCTTGCCCTCAAGCACGGCCAGGCAGACCTTGCGGGCAACCATATGCCTTTGCCCGGTCACAACCGGCCAGCGGTTCATCAGGATGTCGGCAGCCTGAGCCACCCTCTCCACATTGAAGATCGAGTTTCGCGATCGGCCGAGCGCAATCCTGACCGGCTCATCGAAACGCTGGTCTTGCACCACCCCACCTCCGAAATCGAACGTGCCGACCCAATTCCCTGTATTGTGATAGGTTCCGCGCCAAAGGTGCAAGATGTCCGATTCCAGTGGCCAGAAAATCCAAGGCTGATCGTCGTGGTCGCGTTCGATCGCGGCGAGGATGGCGAATTGTTCCCAGCCTTTGGACCCGCCGACCAGCAGAGCGAGGACCGCGCCATACGCACCGCCAGGGCTCTGGCGGCAAAGCATGCCGGCGTTATCGCCTGGAGCCGCGAGGCCGATCCGACGCTGGGCGAATACGGCCCGCCGAACACGCTCTTCGTCAGCGGCGACGTACCTGATATGGAATGATCGATTGGCGGCAAAGCCGGCGAAATAGAACATTGTTTTAATATATATTCATCTGAAGGAACTGTTTTCTCTCGATCTCGTTTGTCTGCAGGTCGTTTATTCCAATGACCTCGACAGAGAGGAATTCCCAAATGAACCTCAAGATGCTCACGATGGGCGCGATGGCGCTTGCGATGATGACTGGCGCCGCACTTGCCGGCGGTGCCACCGGAACGTCGGCACTCGACGATCCGGCGAAGATGTCGCCGTTCTTCACCGATGCCGGGATGAAGACCATGAAGTCCGAGGCGGAATTCAAGGTCGCATGGATGGCCATGAAGGAAGAAGACCGCGCAGGCATGATGAAGGAATGCGGCGACGAGGCCATTGCCAAGTCGCATGACAATTTCTGCAAGATGACCAAGCAGCTCGGCGGTGCGAATTGACGTAGCAGGATTTGGGCGAATGCCCGAATAGAACGGGCCGGAGGCGGGCCAAGTGCCCGCCTTTTTTAGGGACGATGTACGACATCACATCATCGTGCCGGCGGATTCAATTCGCGACAACACCTGGGCAAAGGTATAGTGCTGATGGTTGGAGGGGCAAAATGCCGCTCGTCTGGCTTGTGCCCATGTTTCAACCCATCGTGAATATCGAAGACGCGCAGACGCTGGCGCAAGCGATCGTCAATACGATCACCGAGCCGTTTCTCGTCCTCGACGAACAGTTTCGCGTGCTGGCGGCCAGCCGCTCCTTCTACAACACATTTGAAGTCGACCCGCAGCAGACCCAAGGCTCGCTGCTTTACGCGCTCGGCGACGGTCAGTGGGATATTCCGGCACTTCGCCTGCTGCTGGAGACGATCATTCCCGAGAAGACCGCCATGGACGATTTCGAGGTCGAGCATGATTTCCCGCAGATTGGCCGCCGCACCATGCTGCTCAATGCCCGCAAGGTGCTTTACGACCACAGTCCGGCCATCACCATCCTTCTCGCCTTCAATGATATAACGGCCCGTCGTATCATCGAGCGGGAGAAGGAAGAACTGCTCAGCCGCACCGAAGATCTGCTTCGGCAGAAAGACGTCCTGCTGCGCGAGATGGAGCACCGGGTCGCCAACAGCCTGCAGATCATTGCCTCGATCCTGTTGCTGAAGGCACGCTCGGTCACGTCGGAAGAGACACGCCAGCATCTCAAGGATGCCCATCAGCGCGTTCTGTCCGTGGCCGAGGTGCAACGCCATCTCCACACCTCGGCCGGCATCGAGGAGATCGATGTCGGCTCTTACCTTCCGAAACTGTGTAGCAGCCTCGCCTCGTCAATGGTCGGCGAAACCCAGCCGATCACGGTTACCGTGACGGCCGAAGGCGGCAGGATGGATTCGCAAAGGGCCGTCAGCCTCGGCCTGATCGTCACCGAACTCGTGCTGAACGCCATCAAATATGCCTTTCCCAAGGAGAAGGCCGGCGCTCACATCCAGGTGAGCTACGAGACCGCGGGCAGCGACTGGAAACTGACGGTTTCGGACAATGGCGTTGGCAAGATCGCCAACGACCTACCGACCGTCGGGCTTGGTACAGCCATCGTGGAGGCGCTGGTCAAACAGCTGGAAGCCAAGGTGGAAATTATCAGCGACACTAACGGCACCAGCGTGTCGGTCACCCGGGCGACGTTCACCTCACGGGTGCCGCGAGCGGCGTAAAGCCGCTACCACGATGCCTCGACCTTCATCGCGATCCTTTTTCTGTTCAGGCATGGCGGTCGATGCGGCGGATGACCTTGATGGCCTCTGCCGCGCCAATCAATGCATCGATCCCCTGGATGGACCGCGATCCCGCCACGATCCGCCACGGGACGTGAAGATCATCGCGAATTTCGCAGAGTGTTGTCCGCGGCGTCATGGGCATTGGCAGCCTTCCGTAACTCAACGGCATCGACGCAAGCCGGTTCCCTCGCCCCATCAAGCAAAAGCCCGCTCCGGTTAACCGCAGCGGGCCTTGGAGGAGGACAAGGGGTGGGACCCTCTCCTCTTGTTTCCACGGGGGGTGTGGACCGCGATTACTTTACAAAATTTCGAAACGAGCCGGATCACAAGCAGGTCCGCACACATCACAATCAGGTGCGCGACAGGCACCGACGCGGTCACGAGATTGCGATCGCCCCGAAGTCAATCGAGCGAGCAGCGCGGCTAGATCCGCCCAAGCACAACCAGCACGATGAGGATGAGCAGAACGAGCCCGAGACCACCGCCGCCATAATAACCGGTTCCGTAGAACGGACCGCCGCCAAGGCCGCTGAAGCCGCCAAGCAGCGCAATGATGAGGATAATGATGAGAATGGTTCCTAGGCTCATGGCTTTCCCGCTCCTGTAAGCGCTGATGCGCCGGTTTGAACATCGCGTTATTCGGATGTTGCTGGGGATGTGAACGC
>NZ_RZRQ01000248.1:0-8604 GCF_003997785.1 Mesorhizobium sp. M7D.F.Ca.US.004.01.2.1
GGGCAGGGCTGTCGCCGGTGTAACCGCAGGCGCGGGCGAAATCGGCGGCGTCCATCGTCACTCCCGGGCTTGATGTGGCGGTGGGTTTGAGTCCCCGACTCACACTTGCGAGTTGATATAAGCATAACTCAAACATTGGTAGAAGAAAAACTTTTGGGACTGTTTGGAAACTGCGACTCGACTCCCGGCGCAAAACGCAGGAATATGCGAACAAATCAGGAACAAAAGGCGAGGAGGGGCGATGGCATTGCCGGGCAGGGAACCAGTGATCGCGCACGTCGCCTCGATCTCGGTCGAGTGCGCCGATTGCGGCCGCAACCGTTGGTGGCGGCCCGATCAGCTGAAGCGGTTCGGGGTGACAGGCAACACGCCGCTGGCCGCCTTGTCGGGCCGCATCGTCTGCTCGGCCTGCCGCGCCGAGGGGCTGCCGGGGGCGACTGTCACGATCCAGGCGGCGTTCATAGACGAGCGCCAGCGCGTGCGCAGCGAAGCGCAGATGCTGAGTAAGCGCGAGGTGCCGCTCGAGGGGTCGCGGCGGGCTTGAGGGGGAGAAGGAGAAAGGGCGCTAATACCCCAGCAATTCCTTCAGCGGAATCACCCGCCAGACGTGTTTGATCGCGTAGCGGTTGAAGGTCAGGGTCTTGGGTGGATTGTATTGCTCGACGACCAGCTCGGCGGCGGTGCGCTTGACCAGCTTCTTGATGAAGGCCTTGCCGTTGCGCTCATTTTCTTCCGGAAAGGTCTCGATCACCACATGGTCGCCGGGCACGGCGTCGCGGCCGCCGCAATAGATCAGGTCGCCGGGCTCGTAGCGCGGCACCATGGAATCCGAGAGCACGTGCAGCGCAAAGACCTTCGGCAGGTTGCGCACGCCCGGTGGGCGCTGGACATAGCCTGCCGGCTCGCCGTTGAAGGTGAAATCGCCATCATCGCCGCCGACGGCCGCGCCCAGCACTTCGATATCCATCGACCCGGCGGGTAGCGGACCGGCATCGGTGACGATCTCGGCGTCGGCGACCGGGCCGGCATCGTCGAGGAAGACGACCTGCCCTTGGCCCAGCGCCACCGGATCGACGCGCAGGAAGGCGGCGGTCTTCAAGAGGTTCTCGGTCTTGGGCAGATTGCGGCCGGTTTCCCAGTTGCCGACGGCGGCGACATCGGTGTCGTTGTGCTCGGCGATGTGGCGCATGACCAGGCCGCGCTGCTTGCGCGCCTTGCGGATCGCCGCTCCGACCTTGATCGACAGTTCCGTTTTTGCCATGGCGCCATGTGAGCGATGAAAGCGGCTCTCGTCCATGAAAGAATGGCTTGCATCTATTTTTGAGTTATGCTTATATCTGATCATGCAAAACCTGTCCAGCTTTGAAGGCGCAAGAGCGCCGGCCTCACGCGAGGCGCATCCGGCGGTCGTCACCGCTGCCCATTCCCTTCCGCCCCGGCCGTCCTCCTCCCCGGCCGAGGTGAAGCCCGAGGCTCAGTGCTTCAATGCACCAGCCGCGGGTCCGGTCCGCCCATCCCCGGCGACCGGAACGGCCGGAGCCGCCGCTCCCAGCGGCTCCGGCCCCCAATTCGATCAGCGTGGCGCCGGTCTGCCCGACAGGTCGTGCATCCGTACCGAAGACGGCACCGTCATCCTGTTCGACAGGCCGACGGGCAGGGCGGTTTCCGCCCCCGACAGAAAGACGGCAGAGGCGCGGCTTTCGCGCCTCGCCCAAACCGCCGGGCTGTAAAGCCGGTCCGGCTGAGCCGGCGTCAGCCGGCCCTCGAACCACACACCCTGACTGCGGCCCGGCGGGCCAAACCTGACGCTGCCTGACGGCGCGCGGCCGAAGGCAGAACTTTGGATGGAGCCTGGACATGGCAAGCTATACCGACCCCGAATTGCAGGAGATCGCCCGCTGGCTGAAGGACGGGCTTTCCGCCTCCAGGATCGCCGCCGCATTCAGCGCGCTGCGCGGCAATGCGGTGTCGCGCAACGCCATCATCGGCATCGTGCACCGCAACGCCATGCTGGGCGCGATCGGCTTTGCCAATGGCAAGGGGTTGCCGGCCGGGGCCAAGCGGGCTGCACGCAAGCGCAGGGTGAGCAAGCGGGCGAACGGCGTGCCGGCGCAGGGTAAGGTGAGCGCTAGGCCGGCCGCCGGCAGGATCGACGCCGTGCTCGCTGTCACCGGCATGCGCAAGGCGGCCACCAAGCGCGACCCTTCGCCGGCCTGGCTGCCGCCGCGCCTGTTCGTGCGTGAAGTGGGCGTGCTGATCGCCGACGGCGAGGCCTATCGGTTCAAAGTCCCGGTGTCGCCGCGCACGCCCGTCGGCCGCCAGCCGCATGGCGTAGCGATGCGCTTCATCGATTGTCTGTTTGGGCGCTGCCGCGCGCCGCTGGACCTGACGCTGGAAGAAGACCCCGAGAACGACGCTCCAGGCAGCCGGCCGGGCGCCGACATGCTGTGCTGCGGCATGCGCACCAGGGCGCTGAAAAGCTATTGCCCCTACCATCAGGCACGCTTCCAGCGCCGCGTTTTTGTGGCGGGGTGAGGCTGCTCTCCCATTGCTGCCGCCAGCCCCCTCATCCGGCCGCTTCGCGGCCACCTTCTCCCCGTGGGGGAGAAGAGGGAGGCGCCGGCGCTGCAAGTCTCCTCTCCCCTCGGGGAGAGGTCAGCCGAGCGAAGGGGAGGCTGGGTGAGGGGGCTGCCTCGCCGTCACTACCAGGGGTGGAGGATCTGAGATGAATCAAGCCAAAAACAAAACCTCCAAAACCCTATTTCGGCGCCTGCCGGCCCTGCTTGGGCGTGCGGCTCTGCACGCTCCTTGCGTCCATCGTCATGGCCGGGCTGCCTTCGTCGACCAATATGTCGGCCACCCGGGCAAAGCCGGTGAATACTTTCATGGCATCGGCTTCGGAAATCTGCGCGGCGATTGCCGCGCTGCAGGCGTTGAGGGCGCTGCGGTAGACATGGCCGCGCCGCTCGAGCGGCCAGCGTTGCAGGAAGTCGGCAGCTTCGCTGACGCTGTCGATCTCTTCAATCTGCTCGTCCATCCGCACCTTGAGCGGCACTCCGGTCTTCATCGTACCCACGGCGTTCACCTTCGCTTTGCGCGCGGCTCTACCTACCGCTTTCATAAACGCGCCGCGCCGGCGGGCGGTTGCATCAATTTTTCGGCCGGCGCGCGCCTGTCACCAACCGGCCACGGCATCCAGCCAGTCATGGGCGCGGCTTTTCGGCTTCGCCACAACTATGTTCTGTTGCCTGGCCGCCTTGGTGAGAGCCTCGAAGGCGATGCGCTGGCAGCAGGTGCCGTCGACGGCGAGCGCGACCAGCCGGGCCGCCTCGACATAGCCAGGTGCTGTCTTGTCGGGCCATTGCTGGCTCAGCGCCCTGGCGGCCTCGGCCACCGAGCTGACCAGCATGGTTGTGTTGTCGCAAAAGCGCAGGGTAACCGGCATGAAGGCTGTCATCGGCATCTCTCCCGTGTCCGTGGACGCCGCATAACGTCGAAAATTCGCGCTGGTTCCATTAGCCCTGATGCGGGCAAGCTCTCGCGTGTGCTGCCATGAGCGAACGGCCCTTCATGCAGCTCTACGTCTCCGATTTCGTCGGCGACACGCTGCAGCTCTCCACCGAGCAGATCGGCGCCTACATGCTGTTGTTGATGGCGATGTGGAACGCCGGCGGCAGCTTGCCCGACGACGACGCCAGGTTGGCGCGGGTGGCGCGCCTGTCGCTGAAAAAGTGGCGTGCGCTGAGTCCCGACCTGTTGACCTTCTTCGAGCGCGCGGGCGGCGAGATCGGCCACAAGCGGCTGACGAAAGAGCTGCGCAAAGCCCAGGTCAAAAGCCAAGCGAGGGCCGCCGCCGGGGCACGCGGTGGCGCCGCCACCGCCTTGAAAACAAAGACGCATGCAGCGGCAAATGCCGGTGGATTGCCGCGGCATCTCCCAGACTCCAGAAACCAGATGGAAAAAGCTGCCGCTTTTTCCCCGGACAACGCGAAGCGTTTGTCCTCCGAAAATGCGCAGCATTTTTCGCTGGGCAATGCGAAGCCTGCGGATTTCTCCCCGGCAGGCAAAAACAAAACGGCTCCCGTTTTTTCGGGAAGAAAGCCCGGCTGGCATCAGCCGAAAACCCACACCGACGCCGCCAACGCCATCATTGAGGAGATACGCAGACATGACTGCAGCCGAATTGCAGCAGGCGACCAAGGCGTTGGCCGCGATGTTCTCATGCTTCCCGCAATCCGCGCTGACTGACGTCGACATGCAGATGCGCGGCTATCTCAGCGCCGTGCAGGATGCCGAGCTGACCGACGTGCAGAGCGCCATCCAGCGCTTCATGCGCGGCGAGGTGAAAACCGGCAACGCCCAGTTCTGCCCCTCCAGCGCGCAACTCTGCATCGAACTGCGCGAACGCCGCGCGATACGAGAGCTGCTGGCGCGACGGGCGGCGGGCACGCTGGGGCCTGCTGCCATCAAGAGGAGCTAGACCCCCTCGTCCGGCCGCTTCGCGGCCACTTTTGCTGGGGCGAGTCACCTGCCTCGCCCGTCCTTCGGACCCCCGTGGGGGAGAAGAGGAAGGCGCCGGCGCTGCAAGTCTCCTCTCCCCTCGGGGAGACGGTGGCCGAGCGAAGCGGAGGCCGGGTGAGGGGGAGTTACACGGCCAGTTATCAGCCAACGCCCGACCCAACACCCCAACCAGGAGCCATCCATGCCCAGGAAAACCAAATCCGCCAAACCACAGGCGCCGAAACTGCCCAAGGGCGAGGCCGAGCAGGTACGTATCCGGCGCGAGGTCGGCCATGATTTCGCGCTCAGGGACGACGCCTTCGGCCGCAAGCGGCTGGCCGCCGGCACTTCTGAGGCAAGCCGCGTCTACGAAGTGTCTAATGACGGCTTCACATCCACAGGCGGCATCGTGCGGGTGCGCACTATCGACCCGCTCATCGGCATCACCTCGCTGTCGCGCCAGCAGCGCGAGGCCGGCCTGCGCTACCGCGGGGATTTCCGCTGCAGCCAGCAGGCTGATGTCAAGCCGATGCGCTGGACCGAGCGCATCGACGGCGGCCGCCACGGCGGCGGCATCGCCGACAGCGTGCTGGACGCCGGCCGCGCGCACGCCGCCGCCACCAAGGCGCTAGGCCATTGGGAAGTGGCTGCCGTGGTGCGACAAGTCTGCTGCGCGGAAGGCTCGATCAAGGGCGTGGCGGAACAGACCGGAGAGGGTCGCGATGTGGTGACGAAGCTGCTGAAGGTCGGGCTGGATCTGCTGGCGGTGCATTATGGGATGATGATGGGGCGGCGGTGAGGGGCGCAATGATCCGACCGGCGATGCCGGCCGGATCATGATTTCATACGATCAGCTTATCGGCAGACGCGGATTTCCTCAGTGATCCTGTGGTGGTAGCGCCAGTGCGTGACCAGTTCCACGTGGCAACGGTGGTGCCGGTGGAAATAACGCGGCCTGTAGCCGTTGTCGTAGGCGTCGTAGGGGCTATAGACGTAGCGGCCGCCATAATCCCCATAACCATCGTAATAGTCGTTACCGTAGTAGTCGTTATAGCCGCCGATGCCGATAAAGACATGACTGCGGGCATCCGCGGGGGCGATCATCGCCGCCGCCGAAGCAATGGCGATAACCGAAACAAGCAGGAGCTTCTTCATAGCTACCTCCTTTTCAAGGTTGACCTAATATAACCCCTAAGATGCGGCCTCGTTCCACAGATTCGTAAGACAAAGGATGCGGATACCGGCGCGCGAGAGTCCTGGGCCGCGCAATGGGGTGGCTGGCGTGGTGCGACAAGTCTGCTGCGCCGCTTCTCACCCCTAAAACAGCGCCCGCTCCAACGGCCCTTCCAGCGTCTCCGCAAACGCCGTCGCCAGATGGTGCCTGTCGCGGAAAGCTAGCTTGCCGCCGATGACGACGTGGCAGGCGGTGGGGCCACAGAAGTGGTTGGTGAGGTCGACATAGCGCGTGTCGGGCACGCTTGCCACGACCGCGCGCTCGGCGGCGGCGGTGCTGTCGTTGGCGGCGTTCGCCCTTGGTGTGTCGCAGTGCGGCGAGGGTGCCTCGCGCCACCACAGCGCGCGCGCCACGCAGGAGTCGGCGAAGCTGTCGTTGATCGGTGTGTCGCGAATCACGGCCGTCTCGACACCGGCCCGACTGAAGGCCTGCAAGGTCGAGCGCAGGCCGGCCTGCCAGCGCGCGGTCTCGGCTCTGCGGCCGGCGGTGGGCATATCGCGCGTCAGGTTGCCGATGGAGAATTCCGAGATCACCACTAGGCGCGGCTTGGCGCGGATGATGTCTGCTATCGCTTGCTCGCGCCAGGCGTCGCATTCGGTGTAGTCGCGCTTCAGCACCGTGTTGAAGGTGGAGAGCCGCGAGGCGCGGCATGATGATTTGAGGTAGGTGACCACCTTGGTGTCGTTGCGCTTGGCCGCTTCGATCAGCGGCGTCGACCAGTGGTCGGCATGCGAATCGCCGAACAGCACGACGGTATGGGCGGCATCCGCGGCGCCGAACACGCAGGGTTTTGGCGTCACCGTGTGGAAGTCGAGCAGGCAGCTCTTGTCGACGGCACGCGCGATGGAAGGTTTTTCGGCTGCCTGCTCGATGCCGCGCTGCTCGGAGCCGATGTTGCGCTGGGCCAGATGCGCATTGGCATAGGCGACCGCCACGCCGGCACCGGTCAGCGCCAGCGCTGGAATCAGAGCAATTGCAGGAAAAGTGGGAAGCGGTTTTGCGCCCGCAATTGCGCTGGGAAAGGCGCGGGCGCCCGCCGTCAGCCAGGCGCCGCGCCGCGCCGGGTTCTCGATCAGATGATAGGTGAGCACCGACAGCGCCAGCGCCAGCACACCGCAGCCAAGGCGCTGCGGGACGGAGAGATCCGGCGCCAGCATCCCGGCATAGACGATGACCGGCCAGTGCCAGAGATAGAGCGAATAGGAGAGCGTGCCGATCCATTGCAAAGGCGGCTGGGACAGGGCGGCGGCCGGGCCAAGGGCTGGCCTGCCGGTCCGCCCATTGGTCTGCTCCGCGCCGGCACCGCTCAACAGCACCAGCACCGTGCCGGCCACCGGCAGCAGCGCGTACCAGCCGGGGAAGGGCAGGTCTTCGCTCAAGCAGAGATAGGCCGCCGCGATCAGCGCCAGGCCGAGCCAGCCAAGGGCGGGCCGCAGCCAGGCGCGGTGTTGCTGGAAAGCTGCCGGCACCAGTGTCGCCAGGCCGCCGGCGGCGAACTCCCAGGCGCGCAGCGGCGAGAAATAGAAGGCCCAGGCCGGCGCGACAGTGGTCAGCCAGAGGCAGGCGGCGAAGGAGGCGAGGCCGGCCACGCCGATCACGGCCACGACCGTGCGTCGGCCCGGCCGCAGCCAGGCGGCCAGCAGAAGCAGCGCCGGCCAGGCCAGATAGAACTGCTCCTCCACGGACAGCGACCAGAAGTGGATGAAGGGATTACTGGTGGCGTCGGCGGCGAAATAGTCGAACGACCAGCGCAGCAGCCACAGATTGATGGCGTAGGCGGAAGCGAACATGGCGCCACGCGAATAGAGCGCCTGCTCCTGCGGCGCCAGGATGAAGTAGCCGGCGGCCAGCGTGACCAGGATGACGAACAAGGCTGCCGGCAAAAGCCGCCGGGCGCGCCTGGCATAGAAGCGCCAGAGGTCGAGCCGGCCGGTCTCAGTGATCTCCTGCATGAGGTGGGTTGTGATCAGCCAACCGGAGATGACGAAGAAGATGTCGACGCCGGCAAAGCCGCCGGGGAGCGCGGTGAGGCCGAAATGATAGGCGACGACGCCGCCGACGGCGAGCGCGCGCAATCCTTGTATGTCCGGCCGGAACGATGCTGCCACGGAGACTCCTTCGTGTAAGCCCGAACCCGTCGCCAGTGTCGGCGGGGCAGGCTGATATCGCAACGCAACAAATCTATCGCAGTGCAACATGACCAGAATGGGACGACGATGCAGGGAGTGGGAGACGGTCCAGGTCTGGCGACGCTCACCAAAACGTTCTTGGCCGCAGCTTGACAGGGCGGGCACGGCTGATGCCTCTTGGCGTTGTCATTCGGGCCATGGGGACATCGATGAAGAAGATTTATGAGAAGCCGACGCTCGACAAGCGCGGGAAGCTGTCCACCGTGACAGCGGGTCCACCCAGTTCCGGGAGATAACAAACCCCCTTCGATCTTTGGCTGCTTTCTGTGTGCCATCCCGGTGTTTTTAGCTTTGGCTTGACAACATCGTGCCACGGGCGCCCTTTAAAGCGCTCGCTTGGGAGCAGAGGATATCCCGTGAAAAAGACCTACGAAAAGCCTGTGCTGGTAAAGCGCCAGAAGCTCTCAAATGTCGTGGCGAGCGCGGTCTCAGTGACGGACTGACAGGTCCCGCTCGACGATCAGGGTTTGAAGCCGACAGGCTGCGGGCTTGCCCGTTTCGAAGCCCGGACGCAAAACAGCCCCGCAAAGGGGCTGTTTTTCTCGTCGGTTCAGTGGATTGCTACTTGCTGCCGCCGTTCGCTTTCACGCTGCTGCAGAATTCCGGATGGCTGTTGGCCGCAGTGGCGTCCTTCGACTCGTCCTCGCAGGCCTTCATCATCGCGGTCTGGTCGTCCGGCGT
>NZ_RZRQ01000249.1:0-8593 GCF_003997785.1 Mesorhizobium sp. M7D.F.Ca.US.004.01.2.1
CGGTGTCCCCGTCTCGATCAACACCGACGATCCGACGCTGCTCGACACCACGCTTGAAGCATCCTACGCCGCCTGCGCCGAGGCCTTCGGCTGGGACGGTGAAACCATCCGTGAACTCGCCGCGACGTCGGTGCAGGCGAGCTACGCCGACCCGGCGCTGAAGGCGCGGATCCTGACCGATCTAGCGGCCTGGCGGAGCTAGGTGCCGCTACCGATCTTGCCAGGAAGTATCCCGCGCGGCCGCCAGCGCCGCGTCGCCCAGTGCCATCGTGCTGTCTGGCGGATTACGCGGTCAGGGCTTCTGGCTGTTCGAAAAGCGCATGAAGCTCGGAGGCTGGCATTGGGCGGCCAAAGAACCAGCCCTGGACATCCGTGCAGCCATTCTCCCTGACCAGCCTGTACTGGTCCTCGGTCTCGACGCCTTCGGCTGTCGTCGTCATGCCGAGCGTGGTGCCGAGTTCGGCGACGGCCTTGACGATCGCCCGGCTTTCGCTGCTCTCGCACATCAGGCTGACGAAGCTGCGGTCGATCTTGATGCGGTTGAACGGGAACGACCTGAGATAGCTCAGCGAGGAATAGCCGGTGCCGAAATCGTCCATTGCTATAGAGATGCCGAGGTCGCGCAGGCCGTGCAGCGTGTTTAGCGTGTTTTCGTTGTTCGCCAGCAGCACCGACTCGGTGATCTCCAGCTCGAGCCGCGACGGCAGCAGCTCCGACGCCGCGAGCGCCGCGGCAACCTGAAGCGACAGCCCCTGCTGTTTGAACTGGGCCGGCGAGAGATTGACCGCGACCTTGACGGGCAGGGGCCATTTCGCGGCGTCGGTACAGGCACGCCGCAGGATCCACTCGCCAAGCGCGTCGATGACGCCCGTCTCCTCGGCCAGTTGGATGAACTCCGACGGCGGCAGCAGGCCGAGGCGCGGATGGTTCCATCGCACCAGCGCTTCGAAGCCGGTGAGTTGCGAGGTCTTTGCGTCGTGCAGCGGTTGATAGTGCAGGACGAACTGTTCTTTTTTCACGCCGAGTGCCAGCTCGGATTCGAGTTGGCGCCGCTCCTGCAGTCTCGCGTCCATTCCTGGCTCGAACGACCTGCAGGTCCCGCGGCCTTCCATCTTGGCCTTGTACAAGGCAAGGTCGGCATTGCGAATAAGGGTTTCAGAATTTTGCCCGTCGTCGGGGAAGACGGCGATGCCGATGCTGCCGCCGATGTTGATCTTGTGGCCATGGATGGAGAATTCGTCGGACAGGGCATGAATGACGCGGCTTGCCAGCACGCCGGCCTCGTCGTTACCGTCGAGCAGGAGCTGAAGGATGACGAACTCGTCCCCACCAATTCTCGCCACCATGGCGGTTTCGCCGGCATGGTGTTTCAACCGCTTCGCCACCGCACCGAGCAGCTCGTCGCCGACCGGATGGCCGAGCGTGTCATTGACCGGCTTGAAACGGTCGAGGTCGACGCAGTGGACGGCCAGCTTCTCGCCGTCCCTGAGGCTTCTCAATGCCTCGTCCATCGTTTCAGCCAGCAGGCCTCGGTTGGGCAGGCCGGTGAGAATGTCATGCGTGGCCAGGTGCTGGATCTCGGCGGTGCGTTCCTCGACCCGCCGCTCCAGGGTCTCGGCTGCCTCGACCTGCATCGTCATCGTCCGCCCGATCGCATACCAGCAGGCCAGCGCCAGCAGCGTGACCACCGCGACCGCCGCATAACCGGCCAGTTCGAATTCATGCACGGACTGGACGTCCAGGTTACTGTCGAACCGGCTGTTGGGGAAACCGGCCCAGAGACGCCATGCACTCCTGGGATCGTTGAGCGAGAGCGGGATGACTTCGGAATAGATCAGATTGGGGTCGGCCGCCGTGAAGGCACGGGAATCCGCCGCGAGCGCCGTCGACATCTTGTGCTGGTCGGATTCAAAGCCGTAGCCTGAATTGACGATGACATAGTCGCTGCTCGGCAACAGTTTGCGCAGCGCCGAGGTAAGCATGATCGCCGAGACAGAGCCGCGCAGGTTGCCATCCCCGCCGAAGACCGGGACCGAAAGGATGAAGCCGGAGCGGTCCGCGTCATTGCCGGTGTGGATGAAATCGGTGTTGTCGCAGGTGATGAGCTCCTTCGTGCCGATAATCGGCACGTTGAGCCCGTCGATGGCGCTTGAATTCGGATAGTTCGTCTTCAGCCAGGCGAGCTGCTTTGCCAGTTCGTGGTATTCATAGGTCTCGATCTCCTCGGGGGGGCGAACCAGGGCATTCTGGTCCAACTTTCCGGGCTTCGCGTCCGCGGCGACCTCGGATCTCGCCTTGGCATTCACGATCAGCTGGTCGAATTGGAGGATCGGCTCCTCGAGCTTGCCGGTCACCGCATCGAAGCGGTCCGGGTTGAAATCCAGCGGCAGGAAGTAAACTTCGGAAATGGAGACGTTGTTGGCGAGGTTGTTGTAGATCTGCTGGATTGTCGCGCGGCCTTCGTCGCCCAGATTGGTGCCATGCCGGTCGAGGTTTTGGACGCTGGGCAGATAGGTCAAGGTCCGCACATTTTCATAGACGGCCCGCAAGGCGTCTTCGACGGTCTTGGCTGTCGCTCTGGAAGCGGCCTGGGAATTCTCGAGATAGCGCTCCTTGGCCAGCGCGAAGTTTCGCTGGGCATCGATATGCAACGCCGCCAGCGTCGCCGCGCCGGTCAACATGATAACAACAAATCCGGCCGCTCGCCTGAATGCGTTCATCGGCGCCCCACCATCGAGTGACGAGGATTACCGGAAAGCGGTTTAGGAAGCGCTAATGGGATATGTCTCTCTTTACCGGTCCCAAGCGTTGCGGCGCATCAAATCCGGCAAATCCAGAACCCTTTCTTTCGCCGGCGGGCAGGCCAAACGAGCAAGGCGGTTCAGTTCGCTGGCGCTGCCTGCTGGTCGGCGTCGGTCAGCGTTTGCAGGAAGGCGACGATGTCGTCGATCTCGGGATCGGTGAGAGCTGGCTTGTTGCCGGGCTTCTTGCCGAAGGGCGGGTCCTGGTTGAGGTTGACCCAGTAAGCCTTTGGCAAATCGGCGTTTTGCCGGACCGTGCCGTCGGTGTTTCTCGGGTACCAGCGGCCGGGATCGGTGTCGCGCGTCGCGTAGAAGGCGACCGCGTCGCGCAAGGTGTGGAAAGTGCCATTATGGAAGAAACTTTTGCGCACCGCCACGTTGCGCAGCGTCGGCGTGCGGAACAGGCCGCAGTAGTCAGCCCGGCTTTTGAAGTCCGTCCTGAGCGGGCCGCATAGGCCGAGATCGACATAGGCGGGGTCGGCATTGGCGGGAATCGCCCTGTTGCGTGGCACGGCAATGGCGATCAGGCCGAAATCGGTGAATTGCGGCGGTTCGCCGTCATTGGCCGGTTCGCTCAGATGGCAACTGGCGCAATTGCCCTTGGCTGCGTCCTCGAACAGCGCGCGGCCGCGCAATTCCTGTGCCGACAGCGTCGCCTTGCCGGCGAGGAAGACGTCGTAGCGGCTGGAATAGGGATAGAAGTCGGGCGCACTCTGCTCGAAGGTCCCAAGCGCCTCGGCGGCGGCGTCGAAAGCATCGTCCGGATGGTCGAGAACGTCGTCGCCGAAGGCCGCCTTGAAGTCGTCAGCATAGGCGGCCTTGCGCAAGGCGGCGGTGACGGCAGCGGCATCCTTGTTGGCCATCTCGAACGGCGACAGCAGCGGGATCTTCGCCTGATCGCTGCCGCGGTCGGCGCGGCCGTCCCAGGTCAGGCCGCCGGTTGGACCATTGTCGACGCTCTCGTCGCCCTCATCCTCCGAATCGTAGAAATGCTCGGTGAAGGCCGGCGCGGCCTGCAAATAGCGAAGCGAGGGCACGGCACGCAGTCCGGGCTGGTCGAGATGCGGCCCGCCCATTTCGACTGAAGCCGCCGAGGCCGGGCCGAAGGCATGGTGCGGGTCGTGGCAGGACGCGCAGGCCTGCTTGCCGGAGGCAGACAGCGCCGGGTCGAAGAACATTTTTCGACCAAGCGTGGTCAGGGCGGCGGCGCGTGCGAAGGCATCCGCCCGCGACATCGGCCCGGGATGGACACTGCCGGTTCCAGCGCGAACAAGGGTTGCCGGCAGGGTCACGGCAAAGCCAAAGATCGATGCTGCAGCGGCCGCGATCATCAGGCTTTTCCATCGTCCTGTCGTCATGGGTTCAATCCGGTTTGCCTGGGAATTAGGTGCGCACTGCAACGGATTGATGACTGGTCCATCCGCTCACGCAACCGTGTTCGCCGGCAGCGCAGATGTCACAAAGGTGACAAGGCATCGACTTAGCCTTTGCAGCCATGGCCGTTGCCCCCAAGCCATGCATTGCCCCTCTAGCCATCCCCCAGCCATGAGGACTTCCCATGACGCGGCCTTTTATCTCCCTTTGCCTCGCCAGTACGGCCCTGGCATCCTTCGCCAGCGCGGCCATGGCCGCACCGCCCGGCTACGACAATATCGACACCGTCGTCGTCATCTATGCCGAGAACCGCAGCTTCGATAATCTCTATGGCGGCTTCCCCGGCGCCAACGGCCTGGCCAATGTCTCGGCCGACCAGGCGCGGCAGCTCGACCGCGACGGCAAGCCGCTTACGGAATTGCCGCCGGCCTGGGGCGGGCTGACCGCCAAGGGCGTGACGCCGCCGGTCACCGAGGCGCAGTCGGCGCATCTCACCAATGCCAGCTTCGCCATCGACGATGCCAGCGGCTTCAACGAGAAGACCTCGGTCATCACGCGCGACCTCTGGCACCGTTTCTATCAGGAGCAAATGCAGATCGACGCGGGCAAGAACGACAAGTTCGTCGCCTGGGCCGATTCCGGCGGCCTGGTGATGGGCCATTATGACGGATCGGTGCTGCCGATGTGGGCGGTGGCGAAGAAATACGTTCTGGCCGACAATTTCTTCCAGGGCGCCTTTGGCGGCTCCTTCCTCAACCATTTCCAGCTCGCCTGCGCCTGCGCGCCGGTCTATCCGCACGCCGACACCAGCCCGGTGAAGGGGCAGATCGCCGTGGTCGAAGCCGACGGCAAGACGCTGAAGGTCGCCGACAATTCGCCGCCGTCGGCACTTGGCGGCGCACCGAAATTCGTCAATGACGGCGCCATCACGCCCGACTTCTATGCGGTCAACACCATGCAGCCGCCCTATCAGCCGAGCGCCAACAAGCCGGTCGAGGGTGGCGACAAGGCGCTGGCCGATCCGGCGCAGCCGACGACGCTGCCGCCGCAGCACGACATCACCATCGGCGACCTGCTGACGCTGAAGGGCGTCGACTGGGCCTGGTATGCCGGCGCCTGGCAGGCAACGCTCGACGGCAAGAACGCGACGCCGGTGCCGAACTTCCAGTTCCACCACCAGCCGTTCAACTATTTCGCCGCCTACGCGCCGGGCACGACCGCGCGGACAGAGCACCTGCGAGACGGTGGCCTGGATGGCGCCGAGTTCATCAAGGCGATCGACGACGGCAAGCTGCCTTCGGTGAGCTTCTACAAGCCGCAAGGTAATCTCAACGAGCATGGCGGCTATGCCGATGTGGCGAGCGGCGACCAGCATCTCGCCGACCTCGTTTCGCATCTGGAAAAGAGCCCGCAATGGAGCCACATGCTGGTGGTCGTCACCTATGACGAGAATGGCGGCTTCTGGGACCATGTCGCGCCGCCAAAGGCCGACCGCTGGGGGCCGGGCAACCGCATCCCGGCTTTCATCATCTCGCCCTATGCGAAGATGGGCACGCTCGACCACACGCAATACGACACGACGTCGATCCTGCGCTTCATCACCGCGCGCTACGATCTGCCGGTGCTGACCGGCATCGTTGCCCGCGACAAGGCGCTGCGCAACAACGACCAGCCGCCGATGGGCGACCTGAGCGCAGCGCTCGATCTCAGCCGGTAGGTGGACTTCAAATCTTGCCGCCGCGTCGCAAAGGCGCGGTGGCCTGTTTCAAGGGCCGGTCACCAAAGCGAAAACCAGTTTCTGCAGATTGCCACCATCGCCGAATTCGACGCGGTCGAAATCGCGGCTTGCCTGTACACGCGCCTTCGAGATCGCGTCGAGCCGCTTGACCACCTCGGTCCTGGTCTTGCTGCATTTGGGATCGTCGGCAATGGTCAGGCCGTCCGTCGCCGCTTCAATGTCGTGGACCATCTGCACCATGCTGGCGCCATGCACTTGTTCATGGGCGCTGACGCTGGCGATGAAGACGTCCCAGCTCTTCTGGACGGCCGGCGGCAACGAACCCGCAGGCTTCGGCAAGGCGTAGGTGATGATCAGTTTCGGCCGCCCCATTGTCAGCACGCAGTCCTTGCCCCTTGGCTTGTAGTCCCTGCCGCTCCAGGTCAGTTTGAAGTTGGTGTAGGCCATGGTGCGCGTCTTGGCGCCGCGGATCAGCGGCCCTTTCTCGCCGATCGAGCGGTAGAGTTCGGCGCCGGACTGGCCCGAGATGGCGTAGGTCTCGACTTTCTCGACCGGCTTCCACTGCGCATGGGCGGTGAGCGGCAAGGCCAGCAAGGTGGCCAACAGAAGACACAGACGAACACAGGCTCTCAACACCGCTCTCCGCAAAATCAGGACCGGGCGACATCTGCGCGACGGGCAATGCCACAGGACAGCTTTTCCTATAGAATGCCTGCTGGTGCTGCAAATGCCCTAGAGGGGGTCAATTGGGGGAAGTCATGAGAGCTGGATATCTCGTCGTCGCCGGTGCGGTCGCGGTCCTGCAGGCCGCGCAGCCGACTTTTGCCGCGTCGTGCGGCGGCTGGGCTGCGAAGATGGAGGAAGACGAGGGCGGCAGCGTGCTGACCGCCTCGGTCTGCGGCGGCCCGAAAGGCGATGCGCATCTGATGCTGACCTGTTTCGACACGCCGGTGCTGAGTTTCGATCTCGGCGCCACAGGCCAGCAACTGGAGCCCGGCCTCAGCGGTTCGTTCGAGTTCAAGGCCGACGGCAAGACGGTGACCAAGACGCTGCAGCTCGAGGCCATGTACAACTACTTCGTGGTCAATCTGGCGAAAGCCGATCCGCTGCTGGACCTGCTGCGCGGAAAAGGCGAGGTCAGCGTCAGCGCGGCCAAATACGGCCAGACCAGTTTTCCGCTGAAGGGCTCGAGCGCTGCCATCGGCAAGGTGCTGGCGCAGTGCGGCAAGGCCAAGCCGGCGGGTGATGCGGATTGAACCTCAGAGGGTTGTGCCAGCGCCCGGTGGGAGCGTATCCAAATCTTGCCGCTGCCAGCGCCTCACGATATGCCCGACACCATGATCACCTTCCGCCGTGCGCAAGCCTCCGACCTGCCTGACATCGTCGCCATGCTGGCCGATGATCCGCTTGGCGCCGGCCGCGAGGACGCCTCGGTGCCGCTGGCGCAAGGCTATGTCGATGCCTTCAACGCCATCGATGCCGACCCCAACCAGCTGCTGGCGGTGGCCGTCGAGGGCGCCGAGGTGGTCGGCACCTTGCAGATCACTTTCCTTGCCGGCCTGTCGCGCAAGGGCGCCTGGCGCGGGCAGATCGAGGCGGTTCGGGTCGCCGGCCACAGGCGCTCGGGCGGCATCGGCAGGCAGATGATGGAATGGGCGATCGCGCAATGCCGGGCGCGCGGCTGCAGCCTCGTCCAACTGACCACCGACAGGTCGCGCGCGGACGCGCACCGGTTCTATGAAAGCCTCGGCTTCATCGGCAGCCATCTCGGCTACAAGAAGAGCCTTTAGCCGGACGGAAAACCGCTGCACACTTTTTGTGGAATTGCTCGCGGCGTTCGTGCATTGCGCTGGCGCATTCGGGAAATCGTTCAGGCACACTTCAATTCGCAGGCAAGAGGGGATATAGGTCAGGCAAGTTGACCTATATTGCTGCGTCTGGGGAGGCGTGTCGTGACTTTGATGAACCTGTTGGCTTCGCGCTCGTCGCGCATGAAAGCGTCCGAAATTCGCGAACTCCTGAAGCTGCTCGACCAGCCCGACATCATCTCGTTTGCCGGCGGCATTCCCGATCCGGCGCTGTTCCCGGCCGAGGCCATCCGCGACGCCTATGCCGATGTGCTGGGCGGTGCAGAGGCGGGTGCCGCTCTGCAATACCAGGTCTCGGAAGGCTATCTGCCGCTGCGGCGCTGGTTGGCCGGGCAGATGGGCAAGCTCGGCGTCGCCTGCGACGAGGCCAACATCTTCATCACCTCTGGCTCGCAGCAGGCGCTGGACTATCTCGGCAAACTGTTCCTGTCGCCGGGCGATACCGCGCTGGTGACATGGCCGACCTATCTCGGCGCCTTGCAGGCCTTCAACGCCTACGAGCCGCGCTATGAGCGGCTGACGGTGGACGGCGGCAACATGACGCCGGATGCCTATCGCGCGGCGGCTGCCGCTAATGGCGGCAAGGCCAAGTTCGCCTATCTGGTGCCGGATTTCGCCAATCCGACCGGCGAGACCTTGAACCGCCAGCAGCGCGAGGCGGTGCTCGACCTTGCCGGCGAACTCGACATCGCCGTCATCGAGGATGCCGCTTATCGCGCGCTGCGCTACGACGGCGAAGGCGTGCCGCCGATCCTGGCGCTCGACTGCATCAGGTCCGGCGGCATCGACAAGGCACGCACGCTCTATTGCGG
>NZ_RZRQ01000024.1:0-19251 GCF_003997785.1 Mesorhizobium sp. M7D.F.Ca.US.004.01.2.1
GCGTGGTGCCGTCGGTGTCCTTGCCGATGACGATAAAGCCTTTCTCGGCGCGCAGGATCATCAGCGCTTCGAGGCCGATGACGACGACGTCGAACGCCTGGCCGGCCTGGCGCAGTTGCGCCCATAACGGCTCGGCGCGATCCGCCCGGATCGAGATTTCGTAGCTCCGGTCGCCGGTGAAGCTGACACGCGCGATGCGGACTTCGTCGCCGCCATAGGTGCCATGACCGACCGCCATATGCGGCAGGTCGGCATCGTCGAGCGAAAGACCGAGATCCAGAGTTTCGAGTAGTTTTCGGGCGTTCGGCCCCGAAACGGTCAGCGTTGCCATGTCTGATGTGGCGTTGTGGATGTAGACCGCGCCGCGGCCAAACCGGTCCTGGCGCCATTCTTCCAGCCGGGCGTGCACGGCAGCGACATGCGAGGACGAGCACGAGACGACGAAGCGATGTTCGTCGAGCCGCACCAGCACGCCGTCGTCGAAGACCACGCCATTCTCCGACAGCATGAAGCCATAGCGGCAGCGGCCCGGCTTCAGCGTCGACATGGTGTTGTAATAGAGAAAATCGACGAACGCAGCCGCCTGCGGCCCGATCACCTCGATCTTGCCGAGCGTCGAACCATCGAACAGCGCCACAGACTGGCGGGCGCGTCGCGCCTCGTCCGCGATCGAACGCTCCGCGTCCGCGTTGCCGCCATAGTGGGCCGGGCGCAGCCAGCCGCCATATTCCTGGAAGACAGCGCCGCTGGCGCGATGCACGCTCTCCAGCGGCAGCCGCCGCACCGGCGCCATCAATTCGCCGACGCGCGCGCCGGCAAAGCTTGCCAGCGGCACCGGCGTGAACGGCGGCCGATAGGTGGTGGTGCCTACCTCCGGCACCGTACGGCCGGTGATCCCGGCCATCAGCGCCAGGCCGGGCAGGTTGGAGGTCTTGCCCTGGTCCGTCGCCATGCCGAGCGTGGTGTAGCGCTTCAGATGTTCGACCGAGACGAAGTTTTCCCGCGCCGCAAGCTCGACGTCCTTCACCGTCACGTCGTTCTGATAGTCGATCCAGATGCGTCCCTTCGAGCCCGGAATCGGCCATGCCGGGTGGATGCCGCCCGTCGCCTCCGGTCCGGTGCTGCGCGGTAGGGCAGCCTTCGTCTGGCCGAGCGATGCAACGGCGGTGCCGGCGCCAGCAAACACCTCCGACAAGGAAACCGCGCCGGCTGCGGCACCTGCCACGGCGATGCCGTCGACCGGATCGCCGGGCAGGAAGGCGGCGCGCGTCTCGCTCCAGGCGAGCTTGCCCTTGGCCTGGCCGAACAGATGAATGGTTGGCGTCCAGCCGCCGGAGATCAGCAAGCAATCGGTATCCAACCTCGTGCCGTCGTCGAGCGTCACGCCCTCGACGCGCAGCCTGCCACTAGCGGAAGCCAGGGCGCGCCCTTTGACCAGCCGGACATTGGCGGGCGCGTTAGGCGTGCCGTCGCGCCGCAGGTCGACAAGCGTGACTTCAGCGCCTGCCTCGGCAAGCGCCCCTGCCGTTTCATAAGCGCTGTCATTGTTGGTGGCGACGACAATGCGGCGGCCGACAAGTACGGCATGGCGCCTGAGATAGGCGAGCGCCGCATCCGCCGACATGATGCCCGGCAGGTCGTTGTTGGCGAAAGGCAGCGGCCGCTCGATGGCGCCGGTCGCCAGCACGATCTGGCGCGGCCTGACCCGCCACAGCGTATCTGGCCGGCCGTCGAGATGGCGCTGGTTCAGACCGACCAGATTGTGGTCGTAGATGCCGAAGGCGGTGGTCGAAGGCAGGATCAGCTGGCCGGCCGAGCCAAGTGCTGCAACCGTCTCCGCAATCCAAGCGACCGCCGGTTTGTCGTCGATCTCACCGGCACGATGGCCGAGCGATCCGCCGGGGTTCTGCTGGTCGTCGACCAGTGTGACGGTCAGACCAGCACCTGAGGCCAGTCTTGCCGCCGCCAGCCCCGCCGGTCCCGCGCCCACCACCAGCACGTCGCAATGATGGTTGATCTGGTCCGCTGTGCCCGGCGAGGTCCAGTCCGCATCGACCTTGCCCAGCCCCGCCATGGCGCGGATGCGCGGCTCGAACCTGTGCCAGTCCGGCCACATGAAGGTCTTGTAGTAGAACGCCGCCGGAATGAAGCGCGCAAAACGGTCGAGGAAGGCGTTGCGGTCGGCCAGCGCGCTGGGCGTGGCGTTGACGCTTCTCGCCACCAGCCCGTCGCGCGCCAGCTCGGTCGTGGCGCGCGTGTTGGGCGTCGCCCGCGGGCCGCCGATATCGACCAGTGCGTTCGGTTCTTCCACGCCTGCGCCCCAGATACCGCGCGGCCGGTGATATTTGAAGCTGCGGCCGACGACCGCGACGTCACCCGCCAGCAATGCCGAGGCGATGGTGTCGCCGGCAAAACCGTGCACCGTAGCCCCGTCGAAGCTGAAGCGGATCGGGCGCGAGCGGTCGATGGCGCTGCCGCCGGTGGCTAGACGCGAGGCGGTCACGCCGCGTGCTCCCCGCCGAGAGCGGCCGAGGACAGCACCTTGTGGCTGACCGTGTCACGCTCCATGACGAAGAACTCGCCGCAGTTCATGTGAACCCAAATCTCGCGCGCCGTGCCTTTCGGGTTGGTGCGCAGATAGAGGTAATCAGCCCAGCGATCGATCGGCACGTCGGCGCCATCCGGCCTGATGTTGCCGGCATCGCCGCCAAAGTGGAACTCGGTCTCGTCACGCGGGCCGCAGAATGGGCAAGGAAAGATCTGCATAAAATCCTCTAATGCGCGATGCCGGAGCCGGCCGCTTCGTCGATCAGCCGCCCGCTGGCGAAGCGATCCAGGTCAAACGGACGGCTGATGTCGTTGTGTTTGCCTGACGCCAGCAATTGCGCCAGCAGCGTGCCGCCGGCGGGAATGGCCTTGAAGCCGCCCGTGCCCCAGCCGCAATTCAGGAACAGGCCGGGCAGCGGCGATTCGCCGATGATCGGCGAAGAATCCGGCACGACATCGACAATGCCAGCCCATTGCCGCATCAGCTTGAGCTGGCCAAAGATAGGGAACATCTCCAGCAGGCCGGCAATCACCGTCTCCAGCGTCGGCAGATTGCCGCGTTGCGCATAGGAGGGGATGCGGTCCAGGCCGCCGCCAATGACGATCTCGCCCTTGTCCGACTGGCTGACATAGACGCCGCAGCCTGGCGACAGCACCACTGTGTCGAGGATCGGCTTGACCGGCTCGGAAACGCAGGCTTGTAGCGCGTAGGAATTGATCGGCAGCCGAAAACCGGCCTTGGCCGCCAGCACCGAGGAATGCCCGGCCACCGCCATGCCGATGCGGTCGGCACGGATCGCGCCACGTGTCGTCTGGACGCCGCGGCAGCGGCCGCCCTCGATGATGAAATCGGTGATCTCGCAGTTCTGGATGATGTCGACACCGAGCCGGCTTGCGGCCCGCGCATAGCCCCAGGCGACCGCGTCATGGCGCGCCGTTCCGGCCCTACCTTGCCAGATACCGCCGAACACCGGGAAGCGCGCATCGGCTGAAAAATTGTAGATCGGCGCCACCCGGCGCACATCGTCAGGTGAAAACAGCTCGGTATCGATGCCGTTGATCTGCATGGCGTTGACGGTGCGCGCGCCGATCTCCATTTCGGCGGTCGAGTGGCACAGATTGACCATGCCGCGCTGCGACAGCATGACGTTGTAATTCAAATCCTTGCCCAGCCCCTCATAGAGCCGGTGTGCCAGCCCGTAGAGTTCGACGCTTTCGGGATAATAATAGTTGGAGCGCACCACGGTGGTGTTGCGGCCGGTGTTGCCGCCGCCGATCCAGCCCTTTTCCAGCACCGCGACTCGAGCGATGTTGTGGTTCTTTGCCAGGTAATAGGCGGTCGCCAGGCCATGGCCGCCGCCGCCGATGACGATCGCATCGTAGGACGGCTTCGGCTCGGGTGAGCGCCAGGCCGGCCGCCAGCCGGTCTGGCCGGCCAGGCCCTCCTTGAACAGCGACAGGGCGGAATAGCGTATGGTCATGGCGTACAGGACAGGCCTGATTTCGAGGGAGAAGCGTGGATCATCGCATGGTCTTTTGCATCGATGGCGCCGGTTCGATCGGTCATGCCCGCATCGCCTTGCCCAGTGGATCGTAGGGTGACGAAGCGATGACGCGCGCACCTCTTTCGACGCCGACGATGTGGGTTGTCAACTGCGTATCGATATCGGCCGCCTCGCGCTCGACTAGCGCCATGGCGAGGCTCTTGCCGATCGTATGGCCATAGCCGCCGGAGGTGACGAAGCCGGCAAGCCTGCCCTTGTTCCAGACCGGCTCGTAGCCACTGGCATCGGCGTCCGCAGCGTCGATCTCGAGCGTCACCAGCGTGCGCCTCGATGGAGCCTGCTGCTCTTTCAGGGCCGCCTCACGCCCGATGAAGTCGCCCTTGTCGAAGGCAACCCAGCGGTCCATGCCGGTCTCGGCGGGCGTATAGTCCTGCGTGAACTCGCGCGACCAGATTCCAAAACTCTTTTCGATCCGCAGCGAATTGACCGCGCCGAAGCCGTATTCGGTCACGCCCAGATCCTTGCCTGCCGCCAGCAGCGCGCGGCGCAGGCCCGCATGCTCATTGGCCTGGCAATGGATCTCGTAGCCAAGCTCGCCGATGACCGACAGCCGCCCGACCTTGGCCCGCACCAGCCCGACATCCAGCGTCCTGCAGGCGAGGAAACCGAAAGCCCCGTGCGAAACGTCCTGGTGTGTCAGCCGCTCGAGCAGCCGCCGCGCATTGTGGCCGGCGAGCGAGAAGCCGACGACCGTGTCCGAGATGTCGCGGACGGTGACGCCGTCGCTCATATGCTGTTCGAACCAGCGCATGTGCCACTGGCGCAGATAGTAGGAACCCATGATCCACCAGGAGCCATCGCCCCAGTTGAAGACGGTGAGGTCGCCCTTGAGCTTGCCGTTTTCGCCCAGCATTGGCGCGAGTTTGGCGCGTCCTGGCTTGGGCAGCGCGCAGGCAAGCAGCCGATCGAGCCAGGCCTCGGCCTGCGGCCCGGTGATCTCGTAGCGCGAGAAGGCTGATATATCGAGCAGGCCGACGCCTTCGCGCACCTTGCGGCACTCCTTCGCGACGATGTCGAAGGCGTTGGAGCGCTTCAGCGTCGGTGTCTCGACGAAGCCTTGCGGCGCGAAATAGAGAGGCACTTCCATGCCCCAGGAATTGCCCCAGCGCGCACCGGCGGCGTCCATGGCGTCATGTGCGCCGGCCGTCTTCAAGGGCCGTCCCGCCGGCAGCTGCTCGTTCGGATAGCTCATGACGAAGCGACGCGAATAGAATTGCCCGGTGGTTTGCCTGATGTATTCGCGGTTGGAGGCGAAGTCGCCGTAGCGGGCGATGTCCATGCCGTAAACGTCGGCTTCCGGCTCGCCATGGATCATCCATTCGGCCAGCGACTTGCCGACGCCGCCGCCTTGCAGGAAGCCGGCCATGACGCCGCACGCCACCCAGTAGTTGGGCACGCCGCGCACCGGACCGACCAGCGGATTGCCGTCCGGCGAAAAGGTGAAGGCGCCGTTCACCCAGCGCTTGATGCCGGCATTCTCGAGGCAAGGGTAACGGCTGAAGCCGAGCGCCAGCTCGTCGGCGATGCGGTCGGTGTCTTCCTGGATCAGTTCGATGCCGTAGTCCCACGGCGCGCCGTCCATGTTCCAGTGCTTGTGGTTGATCTCGTAGATGCCGAGCAGCAGGCCCTTCTGCTCCTGGCGCATATAGGTGAAGCCTTCGAGATCGACGATCAGCGGCAATTCCTTGTCCAGCGCCTGGATTTCGGGCAGCGCCTCGGTGACGAGGTAATGGTGCTCCATCGGCGATACCGGCAGGTCGATGCCGGCCATCCGGCCGACCTGCTTGGCCCACAGCCCGCCGGCATTGACGACGTGCTCGGCAATCACCGTGCCCTTCTCGGTGACCACGTCCCAGCAGCCGTCGGCGCGGCGGTTGAGTGCCCGCACGCGGTTGTGCTCGATGATTTCGGCGCCGCGCAGCCTGGCTGCCTTGGCGTAGGCGTGCACGACGCCCGAGGGGTCGATATGGCCCTCGCGCGCGGCATAGAGGCCGCCCAGCATGCCGTCGGTGTTCAGGATCGGGCAGCGCTGCTTGATCTCGTCGACGCCGACCAGATGGACATCGTCGATGCCCATGGTCTGGAAGATGCGGTAAGAGGCCTTGAGCCATTCCCAGCGCTCCGGCGCCGAGGCGACCGAGATGCCGCCGGTCATGTGCATGCCGATGCTCTGGCCCGATTCCTTCTCGACCTCGGAGAGCAGGTCGATCGTATAGGCTTGCAGCGCGGCGATGTTGGGATCGGCATTCAGCGCATGGAAGCCGCCGGCCGCATGCCAGCTCGATCCAGCGGTCAGCACCTCGCGTTCGATCAGCGCGACGTCGCTCCAGCCGAACTTCGCCAGGTGATAGAGCACCGAGGCCCCAACCACGCCGCCGCCGATGACGATCGCCCTATATTGGGATTTCATTCTGTTGCGCTCCACCCAGTCATGGCGACGAACCTAGTGGCATTGTACATCAGTGTCTAGTGCTTCGCGCGGCTTCGCACTGCGGTGGCGCTGTGGTCATGATTGACAACGATGCGAGCGAGGGGATGGCTAGCGGCTGCGGGGAACGGTTTTCTCGACGTAGCGCGAGAAATCCTCGACGTCCTGGGGTGATGGCTCCTGGCCGGTAAAACTGCGCAGATACGAGGCAACTTGAGCCAGGCGGCTGCTCATCGGTTCGTTGAGTTCGAGTGAGTAATAGCCGATCTGCATGAAATAGAGCACGCGGGCCCGCACGAACGCATCCACCTCGTCATAGCCATGACGCATGAACATGTCGCGAATGGCGTTGACGCGCTCCTCGTCGGCCTCGTCGAGCGCGCGCCGGATGGCAGGCGACCGGCGAGCCCAGGCCCTGATCGCGAAATCCAGTTGCGGATCGAACAGCCTTTCGTCCACCCAGCATTCGAAAATGCTCATCACCCCGCGGATGACGGTCGCGGAAGGCCGCCTGGCGCGTTCGACGATGAATTTGGTGTTGGTCTGCCGCCAGTAGTCGAGCAACTGGTCGAGCAGATCCTGCCGGCTCTTGAAATACCAGTAGAAGCTGGAACGCGACACATCGAGCTTCTGGCCAAGCGTCAGCACGCGGACACGTTCGACGCCATCCGAGATCAACGTTTCAAGCGCAAGCTTCAGCCAGTCTTCGCGAGTGGCCTTGATGTTGCCGGTGGCGCCGGCGCGCTGGATCGTCGTTTCGAGAGCTGCCATCAAAACGACGCATGACACGCTGCCTCAGGCAAATCAAGGCCGTGTACACTAATGTACAGCGCAATTCGATCAACTCCAAATGGCGCGTCACGGATGTTAGCCGGATTGAGTCGACAGGGCGCTACGGCCATCGCGTCATCGGCGTGGCGCAGAGCCAGGGGATTTTTGTCGCGGGCCATTGGCTCAGTGTTTGCTTTCCCGCAAGGCAATTGTCTGGCAAATACCAGTTCAGACAGATGCCCGCGCGGCCAACCAGCAGGAACACACAACATGACGCTGTTTCGACAGAACCTCATCGATGGCGAATGGGTCGGCGAGGCCGGTTCGCGCAACATCAACCCCTCGGATACCGGTGACGTCGTCGGCGACTATGCCTCGGCGGGAGCCGAGCAGGCCAAACAGGCGATCGCGGCGGCCAAGGCGGCGTTCCCGGCATGGTCCCGTTCAGGTCCGCTGGCGCGTCACGCGGTGCTGAAAAAGACAGCCGACGAGATCATGGCGCGAAAAGACGAGATCGGCCGCAATCTGGCGCGTGAGGAAGGCAAGACACTGGCCGAAGGCATCGGCGAGACCATTCGCGCTGCCCAGATATTCGACTTCTTTGCCGGCGAAACATTGCGTTTGACCGGAGAGGTCGTACCGAGCGTGCGACCGGGCGTCGGCGTCGAGATGACGCGCGAGGCGGTCGGCGTGGTCGGCATCATCACGCCGTGGAATTTTCCGATCGCCATTCCGGCCTGGAAGATCGCCCCGGCGCTGACCCACGGCAACACCGTCGTCTTCAAGCCGGCCGAACTTGTTCCCGAGAGTGCCTGGACCATCGTCGACATCCTGCATCGCGCCGGCTTGCCGAAGGGCGTGCTCAATCTCGTCATGGGCAAGGGCTCGGTGGTCGGTCAGGCGATGCTCGACAGTCCCGATGTTAACGCCATCAGCTTCACCGGCTCGGTCGGTACCGGCAAGCGTGTCGCTGCGGCAAGCATCGAGCACATGCGCAAGTTCCAGCTTGAAATGGGCGGCAAGAACCCGCTGGTCGTGCTCGACGATGCCGACCTCGCGATCGCCGTCGATTGCGCGCTCAATGGCGCCTTCTTCTCGACCGGCCAGCGCTGCACCGCCTCGTCCAGGCTAATTGTGACGGAGGGCATTCACGACCGTTTCGTCGATGCGCTCAAGGATCGTATGGGCAAGCTGGTCATCGGCGACGCGCTCGACGCGCAGACCCAGATCGGTCCGGTCGTCGACGCGACGCAGCTGAAGCAGGACGAGGACTACATCGCCATCGGCGTCAGGGAGGGCGCTACGCTTGCCTTTGGCGGCGAGCGGCTCGATCGCAAGACGCCGGGCTTCTACTTGCAGCCGGCATTGCTGACTGAGGCCACCAACGCCATGCGCAGTTCGCGCGAGGAGATTTTCGGACCTGTGGCCAGCGTCATTCGCGTCAAGGACTATGACGAGGCGCTTTCCGTCGCCAACGACACGCCCTTCGGCTTGACCTCGGGCATCTGCACTTCGAGCCTCAAGCACGCCACCCACTTCAAGCGCAATTCGGAGGCCGGCATGGTGATGGTCAACCTGCCGACGGCGGGTGTCGATTTCCATGTCCCCTTCGGCGGCCGCAAGGGCTCGAGCTATGGCCCGCGCGAGCAGGGCCGCTATGCGGCGGAATTCTACACCACGGTGAAGACCGCCTATACGTTCGCTGGCTGATCGGCCATCGGCCGACCATGCCGGGCTGATCAGCTGATCATGCCGGGCTGACCGGGTCGGCCACCCGCCACGCACATCAAGATTGGAGCGGCGAAGGGATGACAGTGCAGAACCTGACCTGGCTCAACCCGCCGCCGCACCACGCCATCAACGGCGACAGCGTTCGTGTGCGCACAGGCAAGGAGACCGATTTCTGGCGCGAGACCTTTTACGGTTTCTGGCGCGACAACGGTCACTTCCTGCACCAGCCGGTCGAGGGCGATTTCACCGCCGAAGTCACCATCAAAGGCGACTACGAGGTGCTCTATGATCAGGCCGGGCTGATGGTCCGGCTCAGCGAAACGCATTGGATCAAGGCCGGTATCGAATACACCGACGGTCTCTCCTATTTCTCCGTCGTCGTCACCAACGACACGTCCGACTGGTCGCTGGTCGCCATCCCTCCCGACCCGAACGGCATCAGCATCCGCCTGACCCGTCATGCTGAGACAATCCGCGTCCAGTACCTCGATGCTTCCGACGGCCACTGGAAGCCTGTGCGGCTAGCCTACTTTCCGATCTCCAAGACGGTCGATGTCGGCATGATGTGCTGTTCGCCGCAGCGCGAGGGTTTCGAGGTCACATTCTCCGGCTTCTCGGTGGGGCCGCCGATATCGCGGGAATTGCACGATTGAGGCGTGCGGTCTTGCGCCGAACCGCGAGCACTTCGACCTTTACGACAGTCACTGTTTGAAGACTTGCCACGCGCGCCGTCGGGTTGTCCGACCGCGCCGTGAATGGGGCGTGGCAATTGCCTTGGACCTTGCTCTTTCACATATTGTATGATTGGATCCAATCATACAATATGGACTTGAAGAGGAAGACCGAACGATGACGCATTGGCGAGGGGTGTTCCCGGCCGTTACGACCAAGCTGAACCAGGATGGTTCGATCGACATCGAGGCGACGCAAGCGAGCATTGATCGTCTGATCGCCAATGGCGTGTCGGGCATCATCGTCCTGCCGATGCTTGGCGAGAACGCATCATTGCAGCCGCAGGAGCGGGAAGCGGTCATCCGGGCGGCGAAGGACGTGGTGGCCAGACGTGTCCCGCTTCTGTCCGGCCTTGCCGAGATTTCGACGGCCAACGCAACCGCAGCCGCGCGCAAGTATCAGGATTTCGGCGCCGAAGGTCTGATGGTGTTTCCGAGCCTTGGCTACAAGACCGACCCGCGCGAGACGGCTGAGTGGTACAAGGCGATCGCCAACGCCAGCGACCTGCCGATCATGATCTACAACAACCCGATCGCCTATGGCGTTGACGTCACCCCCGCCATCCTGAAGGTGCTGGCGGACTGCCCGACCATCGTTGCCGTGAAGGAAGAGACCGGCGATGTGCGCCGGGTCACCGACATGATCATCGAGCTCGGCGATCGCTTCGATATCTTCTGCGGCGTCGACGACCAGATCGTCGAGAGCATGGCGCTCGGCGCCACCGGCTGGGTGTCCGGCATGACCAATGCATGGCCGAAGCAATGCGTCCGCATCTTCAATCTGTGCGCGGCCGGCGATTTCGCCGGCGCGCGCGATCTCTACCGCATCATGACGCCGTCCTTTCACCTCGACACGCATGTCAAGCTGGTCCAGTACATCAAGATGGCCGAGCATCTCGTCTATGGCGCGCCGGAGTGGACCCGCGCGCCGCGTCTGCCCCTGGTCGGCGAAGAGCGCGCGCGCGTCACCGCCATCATCGAGGCGGCGATCGAAAAGCTCAGGCAGCAGGACTGAACACGGGACGCCCATGGCCACCACCGACAAGCCGCTGCTGCAGCGCCAGACCGTGACGGCAATGGTCGCCGAGTACATCGCCGCCAGGATCATCGGCGGCGATTACCCGGGCGGACATCAGATCCGCCAGGAAGCCATCGCCGCCGAGCTTGGCGTGAGCCGGATCCCGGTGCGCGAGGCGCTTCTGCAGCTGGAGGCGGACGGCCTGGTCGTCATCAGGACGCATCGCGGCGCGGTCGTGTCGGAGTTGTCCGCTGACGATGCGATCGACCTTTTCGATGCGCGTCTGCTGCTTGAGCCTTTCCTGGTCGAAAAGGCGATCGGGCACGTGACGGATCAGGACATTGCGGCCATCGAAAAATCGATGCGCGCCTATGAGGCTGCCATCGCCCGAGGTGATGATCCCAAGGACCTCAGCCGTCTCAACTGGGCATTCCACACCGCATTGCTCGAACCCTCGATGCGGCCGCGCTCGATGGCCGTCGTCCAGGCGCTTTACAACTCCGCCGACCGCTATTTGCGTCTGCAGATCGAGCCCGCCAAGGCACAAGCCAAGGCCCTGCAGGAGCATCGCGAGCTCTTCGAGGCCTATCGTCGGAAGGATATCGCCGAGACCGCGCGCTTGTTGAGAAAACATATCGCCGACGCGGCCGGCGAGATCGTCAGCCAGTTGCGGCGCAGTGAGACCGCCGCCTGACGATTATCCGCTAATATCGCGGCAACCCAGTTGCGGCAGGGCACATCGATGCGGAACGATACCGCTCTTCCATGTCTGGTGGAGGATCGTTGGAATCATGCGTCAGCCTCGTCCAGTCCCAGCCCACCGCGGACGGCCTTGCGGATGGCTTGCGGGCCGAACCTTGCCCATACCGCTTGATGCGCGTTGATGCGCTGCCGTGCCCTGCGGTCAGCGTCCAGGCAAAGTCCGAAGGCCATGTCGGCAAGCCCTTCATCGGTATCCGACAGCAGCAACTCCTCGTTCTCGACCAGATCCAGACCCTCGGCGGCCAGCGGCGTCGCGATCACCGGCACGCCCCAGGCCATCGCTTCCAGAATCTTGATGCGCGTGCCGCCGCCTGCCGCAAGCGGCATGATGCTGAGATGCGCCCTGGACAGGAGCGGCGCGACGCTCTTGGGGTTTTCGACGAGCTCCACACCAGGCAATCCGGCCAGCGCCCGCACGGCAGGTTTTGGGTTGCGTCCGGCGAGAACCAGTTTCGCACCCGGCAAGGCTTG
This sequence comes from Mesorhizobium sp. M7D.F.Ca.US.004.01.2.1, assembly GCF_003997785.1. NCBI lineage: Bacteria > Pseudomonadati > Pseudomonadota > Alphaproteobacteria > Hyphomicrobiales > Phyllobacteriaceae > Mesorhizobium > Mesorhizobium sp. M7D.F.Ca.US.004.01.2.1. Next base: position 12,025 of record NZ_RZRQ01000024.1, read on the forward strand.
CCGGATGCGCGGCAGTATGGAGCCGGCTAACCTCTCGACGGCATCGATGTTTGGCGGATAGCCGAGATGGCCGATAAACAGGATCACCGGAAAGCTGTTGCCGGCCCCCGGCTCGGCAGGCAGCGTTTCGGGACTGTGCGCGGTGTGGGGAATTCCGTTTGGAACGACATCGACCGGCACCTTGTGCCGGGAAAGCGCCATCAGCCTGTCGCGATCCTGACCCGAGCAGACCCAGATCCTGTCGACAAGGGCAAGCGCCTTTCGCTCGAGACGCCGGATGCCAAGGCCGGCGGTGATCGCCGCCACGGCGGGTCGTTTCGCATCGACGCGCCGCAACTGTCCCGCCAGGTCGGACTCGACATTGTGCATGTCGAGGATGAGCTGTTTCGTCAGCCCTCGCAAAGGTCGCAGCAGCTTGAACAGGCCGATACCCTCGACCAGCACGGTGTCGGGGCGGAAGTCCCGAACCAGTGTCTCCAGCCGCGTCAAGGCGGAGCGCGAAATGCGGTGCTCCGCCCTTATGCGCCACCACCCGATCGAGCCGGAGAGGGCTTCTCCTTCGATCGACAAGGCCTCGGTACGGATCGACGGATCGGCTGCTTCCACGGCTTGCGGCCGCACCGACACCAGGCAGACCGGACCGAATTCCGCTGCCAATGCTGCGTTGCGATGATTTCTCAGGTCCGCGCCGGAGGTCGGCGGAAAGGCCGGATCGAAGGTCACGACAAGCGTGCGCCTTTCGGCATTCCGTGCCGGCAGGGCCACGTGCGAGCTCATGGTGTTCGAAGCGTGCACTCCGGGCTGTACGCCCGGAGCTGCACCAAAGACTGTATTCCAGACGGCATTCAAAACGGCCCCGCAGCCATAAAACCAGCTTCGACTTGTTTAGCTGAATGGCGCTTTCGTCAAGCGCCGTATCCTCTCTGAATGTCTGGCGCACTGGCCTGGCGACGGGCATGCTGGAATGCCTGCCGGTATGGCGCGGTCACCGCCTGGACCACGCCAGCCAGCGGCCCGCCAGATGCTTCCAAAATGCGGTGAGTCTTGTCTGCCGATAAGCGTCGCCGGCTTTCTTGATGCCTTGCGCCTGCGTCGGGAAGGGATGGATGACGTCGGCCAGCGCGTGCAATCCCATACCGCATTTGATGGCCAGCGACACCGCATTGATCATCTCGCCGGCATGGCTGGCAACGACCGTAGCACCCAGGATACGGTCGGATCCTTCCTTGACGTGGATTTTGACAAAACCCTCTTCCTCGCCGTCCATCACGGCACGGGCGACATCGTGCATCAGCACCGTATAGGTCTTGACCGGGATGCCGTTCTGGCGCGCCTCCGCTGGATAGAGGCCGACATGGGCGATCTCCGGATCGGTGTAGGTGCACCACGGAATGACCAGTTCGCTCAGTTTGCTGCGTCCGAGAAACAGGGCATTGCGCACGACTATGCGGGCTGTTGCCTCCGCGGTATGGGTGAATTTGTAGTCGAGGCAGACATCGCCCGCCGCATAGATGCGCGGATTTGTGGTGCGGAGATAGTCGTCCACCTTGATGCCGTCGGCGTCATATGCCACCCCGGCGCTCTGCAGGTCGAGACCGTCGACATTGGGCGAACGGCCAATGCCGGTGATGATCTCGTCGACGGAAATCGTCATCATGTCGTCGTCGCGCACCAGGTCGGCGAGCTTCTTGCCGCCTCCTGTGCGCACCGCCACGACCTCGGTGTTGAGGCGAACCTCGACCCCTTCGCGCGCTAGCGCGTCCGAAAGGATCTGGGCGGCGTCGCGTTCCTCGCCGGGCAGGAACATCGGTTCTCGCTGCGCCAGGATGACTTTCGCACCCAGCAGGCAGAAGGCCTGCGCTGCCTCGCAACCGAGCGGTCCGCCGCCGATGACCAGAAGCCGCTTCGGGCACTCTGTGAGATCGAACATGGTTTCGTTGCTGAGATAGCCGGCTTCGGCAAGCCCCGGGATGGTCGGCAGCCTCGGGCGTGCGCCTGTCGCGATCAGCGCCTTCCTGAAATGCAGCGCCTTGCCCGCCACCGCGACCGTGTCCGGTCCGGAAAATCGCGCGTCGCCGAAAAAGACATCGATGCCTTTCGACGCGATGGTCGCGGCGGCATCGGCGCGGCTGATGCGCTGCCGGATCTGCCGCATTCGTCTCATTGCCCGCTGAAAATCGACGTGAAGACGGTCCGGCGTGTCACCGCCGAGATTCTCGGCATCGCGCATATCTGCATAGAGCCTGGCCGTGCGGATGATCGATTTCGACGGGATGCAGCCAACATTGATACAGGTCCCACCGATCAGGTTGCGTTCGATGAGCGCGACCTTTGCGCCGAGGCCGGCCGCTTCGTGGGCGGCGGTCAGCCCGGCCGGCCCGGCACCGATGACGACCAGATTGTAAGGACCGTCGGGCTGCGGGTTCTTCCAGTGCGGCGGATGGGCGCTCTTGATCAGATTGATGTCGTTGCTGTCGACAGGAAAGGCGGTAGCCCTGGTACGGTCACGCGCCATCGCCGTCGTTCCTCGATAGCCATCCACCCGTGAAACCCGCTTTGCCCAGGCCGCGCCGGATGTGCTGGTTGGACCGCATCAGCTTCCAGATCAGCCCTGACCGATGGTTCTCGATCATCATCACCACGATGCCCTGATCCAGCCCGTAATGGCCTTCCGACACCCAGCCATGCCGGCCGAATTTTCGCCGGTTCGCCAATGTCGGGTTGAAGCCGCTCGGCAGCCGGAAATTATCGATCACCTCGGGATAGCGATCCCCAAGATGGCGCAAGGCCGCCAGGCAGATGTCCGGCGCGAAAGGCAGCGACGCCGGATAGGACCATGGCGCGATTGTCCCGTCATCGGGTCCGAACGGCGCGCCGCGTGCGGCATAGCCGGAAAACCGCCGGCGCTGTCGCGCCACGCTGGCGCGAAAGCCGCCCGGGCCGTCGCCCGCCGAAAGTCCCCACAGATTCTCGTCGTAGCCGCCATAGCCGTAAGGGTTGTGGCGTGCATAGTCGCGGTGCAGGTAGGTCGAGCGGCGGCTGTTTTCGAAATAGTCCGAGTTCTTCTCGCGCATGAAAGCGTCGCGGATGCCGGCAAAATCGATCCATGCATGCGAGAACTGGTGCATGAACAGCGGACCGCCATAGAGCACGTCGTAGCCGTAGATGTTTTCCCACTGGTAGGTCGCCGTCCAGCCCTCGTAGCTGTTGTCCGAGGTCGGGTTGTCGGGCGAGGCCATCGACAGCACATAGAGGATCGTCGCTTCGTTGTAGCCTTCCCAGCCATAGTGGAGAAAGCCGCTCTTCGGCTTCCAGCCCTGCCGCAAGGTGGGCGTGCTTCCCTGCGCCCATCGCCAGTCGACGCGCCGGTAGAGCGCCTCGGCCAGTTCTCGGATTCTCGCTTCCTCCTCATCCTCGCCGGAGAAATAGGATGCCGCCACCAGCATGCCTGATATCAGCAACGCGGTATCCACCATCGACAGTTCGCAGCGCCAGACGCGCAGGCCGGTCCGCATGTCGAGGAAATGGTAGTAGAAACCCTTATGGCCGGTGACATCATCGCCATTGCCTTGCGCGCTGGTCGAGAAGAAACGCAGCGCGGCAAGCGTCAGCTTCGCCGCCGCCTCGCGCGACATCCAGCCGCGCTCGACGCCGATCGGGTAGCAGGACAGCGCGAAGCCGACGACAGCGATGCTGGCCGGCGAATTCGGCCGCGACGTATCGGCAACCAGTCCGTTTTCGTGGTTCACGTTCTCGAGGAAATAATCGAAGGCGGCGCGCTGATAGCGGTCCAGAAGCTCGTCATCGGACAGTGCGGCAGGCTCGGCTCTAAGCAAAAGAAGTAAGCTCCCGCCGGATGGCTGCGTCCCGTGTCATGGTTTCCCGCTACCTTGTTGCGACTTGTCGATTCGAAGCCTGCAACTATACGCCCGTACGCGCCCGTTCGTTGCACCGTCACGCGGAATTGAGATTCGCTCTGCCTCAGTAGGTGGCGCGGCCGCCGGAAACGTCGAACACGGCGGCGGTCGTGAACGAACATTCCTCCGAGGCGATCCAGCAGATCAGCGCCGCCACCTCTTCGACCTCGCCAAAGCGCGCCATCGGTATCTTGGACAGCATGAAGTCGATGTGCTCCTGGCTCATCTGCTTGAAGATCGCGGTGCGCACTGCCGCCGGTGTGACGCAATTGACCGTCACCTTGGTCTTGGCCAGTTCCTTGCCGAGCGACTTGGTCAGGCCGATCACCGCGGCCTTCGAGGTGCTGTAGGCGGAGGCGTTGGGATTGCCTTCCTTGCCGGCGATCGAGGCGATGTTGACGATGCGGCCATAGTTGCGCTCGAGCATGTGCGGCACGAGCGCCTTGTTGCAGTAGAAGACGCCATTGATGTTGATGTCGATGACCTTCTGCCAATCCTCGACCGTATAATTCCAGGTCGTCATGTTGGGGCCGGTGATCGCCGCACTGGTGACCAGGATATCGACACCGCCAAGCGCTTCGATCGCCCGAGCGGCGGCATTTTCAACCCCTGCCGCATCGGCAACGTCCACCGCCACGCCGTGCAGTCCCGGAATGACGACTTTCGCCTGTTCGATCTGGGCAGGATCGCGATCCCAGACCGAAACCCGTCCGCCCTCTTCGACGATTCTCTGCGCCACTGCCAACCCGATGCCCGATGCGCCGCCGGTGATGACCGCAACCCGACCGCTGAACCGTCCTGCAAAACTCATCGGCATCTGATTTCCCCCGTCACCTGAACCGATGGGCGCCGACGGCGCGCGACCGCCATACCATCGGCGCCGACTGTGCGGTCACCACCAGGCAAGTTCAAGCCGGCATGCAAGGCCGATCGTCTGGGCCAATCGCGTGCCGGGATTATCCGGGATTTCCCTCGAGCTGGTCGCCCAGTGCTTTCACCATAGCCACCAGCGCCGGTCCGATCTCGGCATGCGCGCGATCCTCGGTGATGATCTCGCCGATACCGCCGCAGGTGATGGCAACCAGCGGCGAGCCGTCACGCGGGCGGAACGGCACGCCGACCGCATGGATATAACTGTGCCAGGCGCCGAACGACGTTACGAAGCCCTGCCGTGCATACTGGGCGATCGCATCGTCGATCGCCGCCGCGATCAGCGCTGCCTTGTCCGGCTCCGCCGCCTGCAAAGCCCGCACAAGGCTGACGCGCTCCTCGGGTGAAAGGGCCGCCGCATAGGCCAGCCCCATCGATGTCTTCCAGATCGGCAGGTAGGAGCCTGGATTGAGCCGCAGAGTGACAAGGCTCTCCGACCGGCAATTGGCGAGATAGACCATGTTGAGGCTGTCGCGCGTGCCGAGCGCCACCGCCGCTCCCGTCAGGTCTGCCAGCGGCTGCATCAGCGGCCTGGCGACGTGAACGACGGCACTGGAGCTGAGCGCCGAATAACCAAGCGCCACGGTTGCCGGTCCGAGGCTGTAGCGGCCGAGATCCTTGTCGTAGAGGAGGTAGCCGAGCGCGCTCAGCGTATAGGTGATGCGCGAAACCGTGGCCTTGGGCAGGCCGGTGCGGGCAATGATGTCCTGGTTGCCGAGCGAGGCGTCGCCCGGTCGGAAGGCGCGCAATATGCCGAGCCCGCGCACCAGCGACGACGAAAGCTGCGCGCCTTCGCCTTCAAGCTCCGTCTCGTCCCTGGTCGCTCGCTTGCGCACGCTGGGTCTTTCTGGCGTCGTCGTCCGCCTGTCGGCCGGTGCCGCCGGCACGGTCTGTTGTATCTGGTCGAAAAATGAAATTAAATTCCATTTATATTGACAGGGGCTTTCGCGGGCTGTCAATATGCTTCCATCGATGGCATGTCCCAGCGCCTTGTGCCATCTTACGAAGCCCCTCCTTGTGAAGGTAGCCACGTGTCTCGCTATATTTTGCGCCGGCTTATCGCAATGCCGTTTCTGGTGCTCGGCATCGTCACCATCGCGTTCCTGATCACCACGGTGACCAAGGGCGATCCGCTGACCGCCATTGTTGCCGAACAACAGATGAGCAACCCGGAAGTGGTGGCCGCCGCCAAAGCCCGTTGGGGTCTCGATCGCCCCTTGCCGGAACGCTATATGATATATCTTGGAAATTTGCTGAGCGGCGATCTTGGCACCTCATTCATCACCAAGCGCAATGTCGGCACCGACATTCTCTACCGTTTGCCGGCAACGCTCGAACTGGTTTTCGCCGCGATGATCTTCGGCACCACGCTCGGCATCGTGCTTGGCGTGCTGGCCGCATATTTCCGCAACAGCCTGATCGACCACGGCGCCCGGCTGTTCGCTTTGTTCGGCTCGTCGCTGCCGGTATTTTGGTCGGGGCTCGGCCTGTTGTTCATCTTCTCCGTCATGCTGAACTGGCTGCCGGGGCCGGGCAGGGTTGATGCCCGCCTGGCATTGCCGCCCGGCATCACCGGCTTCCTCACCATCGATTCCCTGCTGGCCGGCAATCTCACCGTGTTCAAGGACGCACTCTGGCACCTGCTTCTGCCGGCCTTCGTGCTCGGTTGGACGGTGTCGGGAACCATATCGCGGCTGGTGCGCGCCAACATGCTGGACGTGATGAGCCGCGAGTTCGTGCTCACCGCGCGCGCCAAGGGGGCGAGCGAATTCCGCGTCGTCATCGTGCATGCGCTGCGCAACACCATGGTGCCGACCTTGACCGTCATCGGCTATTCCTTCGCCTATCTGATCACCGGCGCGGTGCTGACCGAAACCATCTTTTCCTGGCCGGGCATGGGCTCTTATGCCGTCGAGGCGGCACGCGCGCTCGACTTTCCGGCAATCATCGGTGTCACCATCGTCGGCGGCCTCGCCTTCCTGGTCACCAACCTCATCACCGACATACTTTATGTCGTGGCCAATCCGCGCGTGAGATTGAGCTGATGTCGGCGGTCGCAACCAAACCCCGTTCCGCCGCTGTTCCCGAATGGCTGACCGCGCCTTTGGCCATCGGCACGGTCGTCATCCTGTTCTGGCTGTTCATGACCGCGTTCGCCAATCTGGTCGTTCAATTCGATCCGCTCGAAATGGTGGCGCGCCGGCTGCAGCCGCCGAGCTGGGCGCACTGGCTGGGCACCGATGCGCTCGGCCGCGATGTGCTCGCCCGCACCTTGCACGGGGCGGCGCATTCGCTGCCGATCGCGGTTCTGGTCGTCGTCTCGGCCGTCGTCATCGGCTCGCTGCTCGGCGCCATCTCCGGCTTCGTCGGCGGCTTGACC